>JASLKK010000002.1:0-185017 GCA_030747595.1 Acidimicrobiales bacterium
ATCGCCAGCATCAGGTACTTGGCTCCGACGATCAGCGAGGTTCGAATGAGGTCGCGGTAGAAGGCATTACCCATCCAGCCCCGACCGGCTTCTATTTCAAAGACGATGCCCAAATCGTCGTGTACCCCATCAACTTCGTATGTGACCCGCGGGATGCCTTGTGATCCGAAGAGGACGGGGCGGCGGATTTTCTGTGTGGCGCGCTTTCCGGACTCCACCTCGAATCCAATGCCCTCGAGGCCTTCAGCTACCTCAGCAAGGATTCCGTCGCTGCCTAATCCCTGGACGTCGGCAGAGTCGATCTTGGATCGCGCCTCTCGGAACACACCGACAACCTGTCCAGTCCATTCTGGAGGGTTGTCTGTTGAGGGGTACCAGAACCAATTGGGGTAGGTGTCGATTGGGAAACACTATTCCCCGGCATAACGATTAACCCAAGAGCTGCCTGACGCGTATCTACACCTGGGGGCTCCGATGGCGCCCCCGCCCCCCTCAGGCTGTGAAAGAATTTGGGCCTCAACCGGGGTTTCGCAAGTTCTACCTAATGTTGTACGCCCCCCGGGACTCGAACCCGGAACCTGCGGATTAAGGGCCTGGTGCTCTGCCAATTGAGCTTGAGTCGCCCCTAGCGCGTTCCCGATTCACCTGAAACGTGTTCCCGGCCTCATCGGAGCGACCCTTGAAACCCTTTCGTTGTAGGGGTGTGGTGGTTTCGCGCCGCTCTCCTCTCAGCCTGCGAGATCGGATACGTCCACTACCGCTGTCATGACTTCCGGGAGGTCGTCATCGGACCGGAACCAGCGAAGGGCCACGGATCCCTCCGGGTGGCCTCCTGTGTCCAGCCAGTTCGGGACTCCGGGGTCCCGGTGTGCGACGACGATCCGTACCGTTCCGTCCGGTTCGGGGACTGCGGTGGCGTTGTTGACCACAGCGGGCCGTTCCCGCCAGTCGACGGTCTCGCCCCAGACGCTCATCAGGACGGCGCTCCAGTAGTCGGCTCGTCCGTCAGTGGAGATGTCGATCACCCATGCCTCTTCGGGCGCCAGGCGCCAGTAGCCGGAGCGGTACCGGACGTTCGCAGGCGTGAGCAGGTCGCCGTCGTCGCGCATCGGTGGGAACTCATTGAGGCTGGTCGATGCCTGCTCGGCCTTCAGGTTCATCCACCAGCCGAGGGAACCCGAGACGAACAGGCCCGCCAGGGCGAGGTGGTCCTCGATCCACTGCTCGCTGGGCAGTGGGGCCGGCGGAGTGGCCGATTCCCGTCGTATCGCTGGCATCTGATGGCGCAGGCGGACGTCGAGGTCTGTGAAGTAGGTGCGAACCAGCACCGAGGAGGCGCCGGCCTCCAGGCGGATCGCGTTGGGACCTGAGGCATCCGGGGAGAGCAGTACCTCGTAGCGACCGTCCTCGGTGACGTCCATGGTCGAGTCGTCGATGGCTCCGACGAGGCGTCGACCGCCCGTCATGAAGCCGCCCCCGCCGTAGACGGCGACCTCCATGGCCAGAGCGCCACCCATGCTGCCCTCCACCACGTACGTCCCGTTCCCGGTGATCGTCGCCCTTCTGTATGTCTGGTCGGGGTTGTCCCCCATGAACTTCCGGATCGGGGTCTGCAGGTCCATGAACCGGGGCCGGTCGGCATCGGCGGATTCCAGGAGCGATTCGAGGGCTAGGGCGGTGTAGCGGCTGAGAGCCCGGACGCCATCGGCCATGACATCGGACCGACCGAGTGCCGGCTCTGTGAGCAGTAGGTCGCCGGCCTCGGCGAGTTCGTCGCAGAAGCGCCGCCAGGCAGCGATGGGTCGATGCCCGTCACCGGTCTCGTCGATGTCTGTTCCTCCCCCCGGGATCGCCCCCGATCATCGCCAGTCCACCAGACTCCGGGCTGGGACACGTCACTGGTCGACCGAGGTCCAGGTGAACTCGACGTAGCGGGCGAACTCCCCGTCCGAGACGTCGTCGGGCCTCCGGAAACGTTCGCCCCGCACCCTTTGCCGCCTCGTCGTAGCGTCGGAAGACAAAGAGACTGATTTAGGTTGTTATAGATGGATATCTTACCTAAAGTTGCTTTCAGCGGAGGACTTTGGCCCTATTATAGATAGTATGGCTGTATGACAATTACGCATCACACCACACCATCGGACGACCCTCCCCGGGGGGCCGTCAATAACTGCACCGTCCCCTGGGATCCGACCTGTTCCGGGCGGACTGGGCCAGTGGAGCCAACTCAGATCTCCTTCCCGGACATTCTTCGAGCCTTCCCGCGTCTCGAGCGATACCTGGCCAAGCATCGGCAAGCAAAGGGCGGCTTCAAGGACGCGCTCCGCCAGATCCACGAAGGCAAAAAGCATGAGCATTGGATCTGGTGGATTCTGCCCCAGATCTTTGGCGAGGTTTCCCACCACGGAAAGGGCAGCGACGGTTCATCCACCTCGCAGGAGTTCGCCCTCGAGAGTCTCTATGAAGCGATCGCGTTCCTCTGCCACCCTGAACTCGGAAAGCACTACTTCGCTTGCATTCAGGCGATCCGTGATCAGGTCGAACCCCGGGGACGCAATGGCGGCCAGGGCCGCACTCTCAATGAAATCTTCGGCGAAACCGACGCCAAGAAGGTTCGTTGCTCCGTCACGCTGTTTCGACGGCTGGCTGGCTGGTGCTATGCCCTTTCGCCAGCGAGCTACGCCACCCTGATAGCCAACTGTGACGCGATCTTGGTCGCGGCGTCGCGCGACGGCCATCGCTCCTGCGACCACGTCTCGAAGCTCTACCGGCAACTCGAGGAATCGCTGGAGGACCCCCAGAACCGAGCCAAGATGCAAGAAATGTTTCCGGTCGAGTGCGTCCACTGTGGCGACTCCGTGTGGCCTCCCGACCACAATTGGCGCTTCGTGCACAATTGGTGCGTTGAGGAGAATGCCCTGACTTGGCCTGCGGTCTGGCGGCGGCCCGGGATATATCAGTATTCAATTACGTCGGAGTTCGAGAGCGGGGCCGCGATTCCCGATTCGCTGGTGTTCACGGCCAACGATGTCGAGCCTGTGGACGAGATTCCCCGCAACCGGCTTTATGTCGGACCTCCACCTGCCCGCCACGAGTCTCAGAAAAGCCGCCAAGACTGGCTACAGAACCTCGCGCCGGAAGACGACGTGCCACTCGAAGACTTGGGCCTCGACCCCACGCTCGCGAGCTTCCTGGAAGGAAACGACATCCGGGGGGTCGCACAGCTTGTCTCGCGCACCGAAGAAGAGTTGATGGCGATCAGACACCTCGGTTCCGGGAAGGCAGCAAAGATACGAGCTGGGCTTGAACGCTTCGGTTGGCGACTAGGCGAAGTCAGCAGCTTCCCGACGGGCCGAAGCGAACTGCGCTCTGCGTTGGCAGATCAGGCACAACGAGCGGAATACAAACAACGGGAAGCAAAAGGCCTGGTCTGGCCCCTGGTGTCGGACGGATCCAGCATTCACCGCATCGTCGAGTCGACGGGGCTCTCAGAAGCTGTGGTTAGAGAAGCTCGAAACGCTTGGATGGTCGAGCAAAGGATCGCTGGGGCGAGCAACCGAGCGATCGGCAAAACGGTCGGCATGTCTGCCGAAGCTGTGCGACGTTCAATCAAGCGGGTAGGCAAACTTGACAGTGGCCACATTCGCGAACTGAGAGCAGAGAGGCTCAAAGGGTCAATTCGCGAGACAGTCACTTCCATGCCGGGATCGAGTCTCGACGAGATCGCTGAGAAAGCGGGCGTCAGTCGAATCGACGTGCGCCGCAATCTCGATCGGCTGGGCACCAAGCTTGTTTGGGGCCAGGGAACCTCACCGAAGGTAAAGAACTGGTCGGACGAACAACTTCTGCAAGCACTCCAGGCCGCATCTACCAGATCGACACCGCTGACCGTTGCCGCCTACGACGAATTGGTGACTCTGGAACAAATCAAGGGCCCCACTGGTCAGGTCTTCTACCTGCGATTCGGGTCCTGGAAAGAGGCGTGCGAAGCAGCTGGCGTCCAATGCGGAGAATCTGCTCGCGACAACTACACCCGCAAGTGGTCTGAGATCGAACTAAGGGAGTTCGTCGTCAAGTTTCTGTTCTCGCCAGAGCACGACGGGTCGCTCGTCGAGTTCCAGCAATGGCTAAAGAAACGGCCAGAAGCCCCATCTGTCGCAACTATCCGCAACCACCTCGGCCATTGGGACTCGATGAAAAAGAAAGCCATCGAAGAGATCGTTGCTTCTGGGCGCCTTGACGAGCTGTGCGCCCTCTGCGACGCCGGCGAGGAGCGGACCCTGGCAGCGGAAGAGGCTCAGCGGTGACAGGATCTGTGCTTGAACGTCCGAGGCTGGACAACAACACCCGCAGGCGAGACGACACGCTGGGAGGTGGCAACCGATGGTGACCAGACGGGAAGTCCGGCTCTCGCCGAGCAGCCTGAACTACGAAGACCGCCGATGTGACCGGTGCTTCGCTGAAGCAGTCAACGGTGAAACCTGGCCCCAGGGGCCGTTCCCGGGGATCTTCTCCAAGCTCGACAGCCAGCAACGCCGATACTTCGCCGACCGTCCGACTTCGGACGTCGACGACGGCCTGCCCCCGGGGACACTCCACAACGGAGGACGGGTCCAGTCGGCGCCCCACACCATTGGCGGCGTTGACTTCACCATCCGCGGGAGCATGGACGCCCTCCTGAGGTTCGACGACGGCTCGGTCGGCGTCGTCGACTTCAAGTCGAGCACCGCGTCCCCCCAGCTCGGCGACGCCTACCGGCCACAACTCGCCGCCTACCAGTGGGCTCTTAGCAAGCCGGCCTCCGGGGACCCCGAAACGGTCTCCGTGGCAGGGCTCCTCGTGTTCGCCCCCGAGGAGATGGTCGATACCGAAAAGGGCCGCGCCTACCTCGTTTCGAGCACCTGGATCCCCGTAGAGATCGAGGACGGATGGTTTCAAAGGTTCCTTGAGCGGCTCGTGCCCCTCATCAAATCCCCAGGCCGGGCCCCAACAAGGTCCGGCTGCGAATGGTGCCTCCTGCGGAATCGGCTGACGGCCTGATACTTGAAGATCACTCCGGCGGCTTCCGGGAGGCGTGTGACACGCCCAGCTTTATCGCCTCAAGTCAATGATGATTGATTGATCAGGGATCTGATCAAGATTGACCTGGACCTTCGCCCGGCGTTGGGAACCATCCGAGTTGCGCATCCCCTTCTGGAAGCCTTTCACCCAGCCGTCGGACCTGGCGCGTTGCAGTTCGTCGGTTGACTCGAATCGGAAGGCTAAGAAGCGATTTGGAATGAATTCCTTCTTTCGCCGACGGCGCTGAGCCCTTCGGGCACGATTCCTCCTGCTGTAGTCCGATTCACCGCCATTCAGATCGACGGGCACCAACAAACTTCGTAGATCGGCCACCGGCTCCCAACGCCGAGCCCGGTCGCCAATTTCACAGGAGCCAGGACCCAGATCCATGCATCGGCCTACCCGGACCGGACGGTCTTACTCATGTACGGAGCCCAGTTCAGCGCAGCTATCGACTTTCCAACCGGTCGCATATCAACCACTCTGCGTGGCCAATACCTGCCGAGCCGTTTTCAATAACCTGCCGAGACCCCCTGGTCGGGTAGGCGGGATTTGAACCCACGACCTCCTCGTCCCGAACGAGGCGCGCTACCAAGCTGCGCCACTACCCGTTTCAGCGGGCAAGGGTACCGGCGCCCTACGGGGACCGGTCGTGACCACCGGGCCAGTTCGGATGGCCCCGGTCAGGTCGCCGTCCGTGGATCACGGGTGTGTTCAGGTGGCGAGTAAATCGCGGGCGGTGCGTCGCAAGATGAGGGCGTCGACCGGCTTGACCATCCAGGCGTCTGCCTCGGCCTGCTGTGCCAGGAAGACATCCGCATCGCGGTCCAGGAGCATCACGATCCGTTGCTCGGGGATCCGATCGGCCCGCTGCTCGAGGCGAAGGTCCATACAAGTGGCCATGCCACCCATGTTTCCGATCTGGAGGTCGAGCACCACCATCGCCGGTCCGTGGGCGGCCACCGCGGCCAGCACCTCGGCTCCGGTGTGCACTCGGATCACCGTGTGGTCGCCCTCCAGAGCAGCATCCACCTCGTCGTGGACGTGGTCGGCATCGGTGGCCACGAGAACCGTCAAAGTATCCGTCGGTGAGGCAGCGGTCTCGCTCATGGGCGGGAGCGTACCGGGGGGGTCGGTGACCGTTACCGCCCGCCGCCGACTACGTTGCCCCCAACGGACGTGCTCTCCGCGCACGTCGATCGGTCAGGAGGCGACCCGGATGCTTGAGATCACGGTCGAACGACATGATGGCTATGTCCTGTGCCGACCAGCCGGGGAACTCGACGCCTACACGGTGGCTCAGTTCAGGGAGTCGTTGACCGATTTGTCTGTCGAGGCCTTCATCCTGGTCGATCTCTCCGATGTCCCGTTCATGGACTCCGCTGGCCTAGGTGCGCTCATCGGTGGTATCCGACGTGCCCGGGAGAACGACGGAGACGTGGCCGTGGCGTGCAATCGCCCGGCGTTGATTCGCTTGCTGCACACCACCGGCTTTGATCGGATCGTGCCAGTGCGTGAAACCGTCGAGGAGGCCGCACTGGCGCTCGGCGAGGCTGGTACCTGACCAGTAGTTCTGAGGGATACGACCCACGGAGATCCACCAGCCGGAGCAGGTTGACCCGGGCAGGTTGCCAACGCACACCGGTCCGTAGGCTTGCCCGACTCGTTGTCTTACCCTCCTCCCGGACCCGTGATGCGATACCTCTTTCCGCTCTCCCTTTTCCGACGTGTGCTCGTTGGCCTGCTGTCCATGACGGCCGTCATCGTGTTGGGCGCGCCGACCGCTGGCGCGCATTCCGAACACGAGGACGGGGTGCATACCCCGCCGGCCGTAGTCGATGTCGTGGAGGTCCATGGCTTCTTAGACCCGGTACTGGTCGACATGCTGGCCGACGTCCTGGAGTCCCTCGATCCAGTCGAAACGGTGGCCGTGGTCTTCCAGGTCGACAGCACTACTTCGGTGGTCGATGAGGCCGAACTGGTTCGTCTCGCCGAACTGATCGTCGCCGCACCGGTACCGGTCTCGTTTTGGGTCGGCCCGTCGGGCGCTGAGGCCACCGGGCCGATGGCCCGACTGGTCGCCCTTGGCGACGACATCGGCATCGCGCCGGGTGCTCACCTCGGGGCACTGGGCGAGTCCGTGTTGGGCGGTGGCTTCGGCCTTCCTTTCGGCCTGCCCGTCGATACTGATCTGGTGGACCGGGCCGTGGGCTACGAGGAGGCCATCGAACGGGGCCTGGCTCGCTCTGCACCGGTGCTCCTAGAACAGCTGGTGGGCGTGCCCGGCTTCGAGGTCCGAACGGTTGACGGCGACGATGGCCCTTCGGTCCAGCCGGTCACCCCGACCCGCTTTCGTCAACTCGACGTCGTGGCACAGTTCTTCCATACGGTGGCCAGCCCGGCGGTGGCGTACCTGCTCCTGCTGATCGGCATGGGTCTGCTGGTCTTCGAGTTGTACACGGCTGGGGTGGGCATCGCCGGTGTCATCGGCGCCGGGTGTTTCCTCCTTTCGACCTATGGCCTCGGCGTGCTCCCTGCTCGGGGTTGGGCGGTGGGCGTCCTCGTCTTCGCTTTCGTGGGTTTCGCTATCGACGTCCAGGCCGGTGTACCGCGTCTCTGGTCGATCATCGGAACAATCGCCCTGGTAGCCGGCTCGGTGTTCCTCTTCGAGGGACAGTCCTTCTCTTGGATCACTCTGGCCGTCGGCCTGTTGGGCACGGTGGCTGGTGTGGTGGGCGGAATGCCGACCATGGTCCGGACCCGGTTCTCAACACCCACCATCGGTCGGGAGTGGATCATCGGCGAGGAGGGGACTGCCGAGGACGAGCTCTCGCCCAATGGCACTGTCCGGGTGCGCGACGCCGTGTGGCGGGCCACCACCAACCGGGCCACCCCGGTGGAACCCGGTGGCGACATCCGGGTGACCGGGGTTGACGGCTTGTGGCTGGAGGTCGAGCCTGTCGACGGCGCCGCCCGCGACTATCGACGTCGCTGAGTTAGCTGGCAGTTCACCCTTGTCCCGGCCGGCACGCGCGTCATAGGTTCGTCGCCTACGGCCCGATCGGACGGGCCGACAGACCACGAGGGGTGTGCGGATGCCGGTTAACGGCAACTTCCGAGAGTGGCAGGTGAAGGCAGCTTGTCGAGGACCGCAGGCCGTGGTGTTCTACCCGCCGGGCAGCGGTGAGGGCCGAGACGAGAAGCGTCTTCGGGAACTCCGGGCCAAGGCGATCTGTGATCGCTGTGTGGTGGTCGGACGGTGTCTCGAGTTCGCTGTGGGCCGTGGCGAAACCCATGGAATCTGGGGTGGTACCAATGAGTCTGAACGTCGGGTGCTGCTCGAGATCTGAAACTGTGTCAGAGAACGGGGAGGCGTGGGCCGGCGATCCGGACGTCGCCGCGCCGTCTGGTTATGCCGGTGCTGTCTAGATGGGACAACAACGGCATGGCGTGCTTACGGGTGTTGCCCGCCGCCTCCCGGAATACCGAGACGGTGAATCCGTCGGGATCGTCGACCAGTAGCCGGGCGGCCAGCCGGGCGGCCGCATCGATGGCCGAGGCGGAATAGAAGATTCCCTCCACTTCGATCAGGTCGCCGCGTCGGACCAGTTCCCGTAGCTCGCCGCGGTCGACCCCGTCCGGTCCAGGTGGGGTGAACGGTGAGGCAGCCAGGGCGGCCACGAACGGGTGGTCGGCCAGCGGATCGACGGCTCCCACCGGAACCAGCCGGCCAGCTTCGATCACCGCATCTCCTAGAAGCCCGGCGACGGCCCGCTCAAAGGGATTCAGCCGAGACAGTTCGAGACCCAGCGGACCGACGGAATCAACGGCGTCTCGCAGCCTTTCGAGCGTCCCATGGAGCATCTCGGGATTGACGACCCAACGGTCGACGTCAGGATCTCTACGTTCACCGGTGAGTCGTTCCAACTCGTCGGCGTCCACCCAGCCCCGCTCTTTCACCACCCGGTCCACGGAGCGGTCGGGTCGGGCGGCGGAGGCCTTTTCGGTCGGATCTACGTCGAGTACCTCGCCCCCGCCCACCGTCTCCGACCGACCCGATTCGCGTAGGACGAACCGGTCACCTGGCAGTAGGGGAAGTGGTCGGGGCAGGTGGATCCGGACCGAACCCTCGGATCCTGGCTCGAGGGCATCGGGGCCGAGGATGCGCATCCTCACCGGGTGCTCACCCGAGCCGAGGTAGAGGACGTGGGCGCCTCGTCTTGAGACCGGGTGGTCGAGCCGCTCCAGCACCTGGAGTGAGGCGTCGAACACCGTCGTGTGGTGCCACTGGTCAGATCGAACGAGTACGTCACCGCGGACCACCTCGTCATGGGCGGCCCCGACCAGGTTGACCGCACACCGGCTACCGGGAGGCAACTCGAGGTGGCTGGCGTGGTGATTCTCTAGTGATCGCACCCGGACAGCGGTACCCGCGGGGTGGATGGCTAACTCATCGTCGACCCGCAGGGCACCACCGGAGAGAGTGCCGGTGACGACGGTGCCGGCACCTTTGGCGGAGAAGGCACGGTCGACCCACAGACGGGGCCTGCCGTGGTCCATAGCGGTGGGCGTAACGCCCACCAGGTCGTCGAGGGCGACTCGCAGATCGTCGAGGCCGAGCCCGGTCGGTGCGTCGGTGGCCACCACCGCGGCCCCTTCGAGAAACGTGCCCTCCACCTGCTCGATGATCTCCAGACGGGCCAGGTCGACCAGGTCCTCGTCGGCCGGGCCGACCTTGGTCAGGGCGATCACGCCGTGGCCGATGCCCAGTAGTTCGAGGATCCGCAGGTGTTCCTCGGACTGGGGTTTCCAGCCCTCGGTGGCCGCCACCACGAATAGGCAGGCGTCCACGGCACCCACCCCGGCCAGCATGTTCTTAAGGAACCGAACGTGGCCAGGGACGTCGACTAGCGACAGGGCGGCCCCCGAGGGCAACGTGGTGGCTGCGAACCCCAGGTCGATGGTCAGGCCCCGGGCCTTCTCTTCTGCGAACCGGTCGGGATCGGTTCCCGTCAGGGCTTCGACGAGGGTCGACTTGCCGTGGTCGACGTGGCCCGCCGTGGCAACGACGTGCACCGGTCAGCGCCTGTCGCTGGAGGGGGTGCGGTTGGTAGTTGTCTGCACGGGGGTCGGCTCGGGTGTCAGGCCGGCGAGGGCTGCAGCGATCACGTCGTCATCGTCAGGATGCACGGTCCGGAGGTCAAGCACGGTGGAATGGTCAGTCACCCGGGCCACCACGGGGGGTGAACCGGCACGCAACTCAGCCACCCGGTCACCGGCGAGGACCAGTCCGACCGAAGGGATCTCCACGCCGGGCAGTGTTCCCCCGCCAGGCACGGCCACCGTGTCGGCGACCAGATCGGGTGTCAGATTGGCAGCGATCCGTTCCGCGCGGGCCCGCAGGTCGGAGATTGGCTCGGTGGCCATACGCCAGAACGGAATGGACCAGCCGTCCCGGGTTAGATAGGCCAGTGCCAGGTCCTGAAGAGACTGCAGCACGAGGCTTCCCGGGCGAAGGGCCCGGGCCAACGGATGAGCGGCGCACGCCTCGATGAGGTCGGCTCGACCGGCGATGATCCCAGCCTGGGGTCCGCCCAGCAGCTTGTCGCCCGAGAACGTCACCAACGCCGCTCCGGCCTCCAGTGTCTGACGGGCTGCCGGCTCGTTGGCCAGCCACCCCGGTGGACCGTCAGCCAACCACGGGCAGGCGGCATCCAACAGGCCCGACCCGATGTCGGCCACTACCGGCACGTCTAGAGCAGCCAGTTCAGCCACCGACGCCGACTCGGTGAAGCCTTCGATCCGGTAGTTGGACCGGTGGACGGACAAGGTCAGGGCCACGTCGGGGTCGGACGCGATGGCGGCCGAAAAGTCACCGATGCGGGTCCGGTTGGTAGTCCCGACTTCGACCAGACGGGCACCCGACTGGGCCATCACGTTGGGGATCCGGAAGCCGCCACCAATCTCGACCATCTCGCCGCGTGACACCACCACTCCCCGCCCGGCAGCCAGAGCAGCCAGCACGAGCAAGACAGCGGATGCGCAGTTGTTGACCACCATGGCGGCCTCGGCGCCGCACGCCCGGGCCAGCAGCGCGGGGGCCCGATCTTGCCGAGAACCCCGTGAACCACTAGCCAGATCGAACTCCAGCGTCGTGTAGCGCCGATCGTCGCCTGAAGAAGGGCTCCAGGGTGCCCGGCCCAGATTGGTATGCAACAGCACGCCGGTGGCGTTGACCACGTCGGACAGGAGGGCCCGGGCCGTGGCCTCAGCCAGCTCGCGGGCCCGAACCAGGGCACTGGCCGGTTCGCCCGCGGCCACCGCTTCGGCCACCGCGGTGCGGGCCGCGTCGACCAGTAGGGGGTGGGGCAGGCCGATGTCGGCCAGCGATCGGGCCAGACGGTCGACGCTGGGGGGCCGGTCAGAGGCCGGGCCGGGGGAACTTTCTGAGGGGCGGGTCATGTAGTCGCGAGGATAGGCGGATGGTTCCCGTCCGGGCCCGGCTCGCCGTGTTCCCTCCACAGGGCCCCGCATCGGGGTACCCGTATCGGGCCGCTCTAACATGCGGCCGTGCTCCTGATCCTGTTCCTGGTGTTCGTAGTGACACCGATCGTGGAGTTGGCCGTCATCGTTCAGGTAGCGGGCTCGACCGGGGTACTGAACACCATTGGGTTGCTGGTGCTGGTCAGTGTGGTGGGCGCGTGGCTCGTAAGACGTGAGGGCCTCGGCATCCTGCGTCGGGCCCAGGCGGAGGCGGCTCAGGGCCGGATCCCCGGCCGCGAGATCGTCGACGGTCTGCTGGTTCTGGGTGCCGGTGCTCTCATGCTCACCCCGGGGTTCGTAACCGATGCTGTTGGCCTGGCCCTGCTGTTTCCGCCGACACGGGCCGTGATACGGGCCATGACCACCCGCCGGCTGACTCGTTCGATGGCCAGCGGGGGTACCACCTTTCGGTACGGGTGGCGTGGCGAGGATCCCTCGTCCGGAGGAATCATCGACGCCGGCTCCTGGGAGGACGGGACTCCCGACGGACTGGACGAGCCAGGTCGGCTCGACTGAGTTGTGTTGTACGGATTCTGGCTCAGGCCCCGGCGGCGTCCAGAGCGTCCTCGGCGGCGGCCAGAAGCCGGGCGCTGCAGCCCGCCATGTCTACCGGTGGAGCCGCCTCGGTGACGATGTGTTCCACGATCTCCCGGTAGGCATCGGCCGCCGGACCCTCGCCGAGGGAGATTGGGCGACCGGTATCGCCGGCGGTAGCCACCGCCCCGTCCAGCGGGATGCTTCCGAGCAGTGGGGCTCCGACCTGCTGGGCCAGAGCGCCACCGCCTCCGGCGCCGAACAGTTCATGGCGGCTGCCGTCGGGTGCCACGTAGGCACTCATGTTCTCGACCACTCCGACGATTCGCAGGTAGTTGGCCCGCCCCATGTTGGCCACCCGCACGGCCACCTTCTGGGCGGCCAGGGCCGGTGTGGTCACCACCACCATCTCGGCCTGCGGGAGCATCTTGGCTAGACCCATCTGTACGTCCCCGGTACCTGGCGGCATGTCGATCAGCAGGTAGTCCATCGGGCCCCAGGCCACGTCTTCGCAGAAGTGCTGGACGGCCCGGTTCAGGATCAGGCCCCGCCACATGAGGGCCGACTCCTCGTTGTCGACGAGAAGCCCCATCGACACGACCTTCACGACGCCGTCCCCGATTGGGACCTCAATGGGGTCGATCTTGCCAACCTCGGGAGACCCACCGAGGCGACCCTCGACGCCCAGCATGCGTGGTATCGAGAAGCCCCAGATGTCGGCATCCATGACGCCGACGGTCATGCCCCGGGCGGCCATGGCGGCAGCCAGGTTCACGGTCACTGACGACTTGCCGACGCCTCCCTTGCCCGAGGCCACCATCAGGACCTTGGTGGTCGCCGGCACCTCGGTGTCGGGGGCGTTGCGGCTCACGTTGAATCGGGCCCGGGCCATGGCCGTGGCCTTCTCTTCGGCGTTGAGTTCATCCCACGAGAGGTGGACTGACGACACGCCGGGCAGGTCGGCAACCCGGGCCCGGACGTCGCGTTGGATCTGGGCACGGAGAGGACAACCCGAGGTGGTCAGGGCAATGGTGACGTCGACTCGACCGTCGTCGTCGATAGCCACGGCACGGGCCATGCCCAACTCGACGATGTCGGTGCCCAACTCGGGATCGATGACGCCCCGGAGCACGCCGAGGACATCGGCCTCGGTCGGACTGGTGCCGCCCGGAAGCGTTTCATCCCCGGGTTCAGGCTCCATGCCGCCATGTTATGAGCATGCCCGCTGGCCGACGGCGTCGGATCCTCCGTGGCCATCGGGGTAGGGCCGTGGGTAAACTGTTCATACCGACAGTCACCGCAACTTCGGGAGGAATCGATGATCACGTTGACCGACGATGCCACCACCAAGGTGGGTCAGCTCATCGCTGGTGAATCTGAAGAGGGCCTGGCTCTGCGGGTGGCCGTTCGCCCCGGTGGGTGCTCGGGCTTCAGCTACGAGATGTACTTCGATACTGAGCGGGCCGAGGACGACCTAGAAAAGGCTTACGGCGACGTGCGAGTGGTGGTCGACCAGTCGAGCGCCCAACTGCTCGAGGGCGCCACGCTGGACTACAAGGACGGCCTGAACGAGGCCGGGTTCTCAATCGACAACCCGAACGCCCAGCGAACCTGCGGCTGCGGTCAGTCATTCAGCTGAGTAACCAGACATTCTGATCGCCTTGCGGGGCGACCACTTGCCGGCGCCCCGTGGCGACGGCTTTCGTGGTTTTCAGACAGCGGTGGCCAGGGCGTCAGCCACCTCGGTTGCGTCCATGGTGAAGTGAAGGGCTGCGGTGACGATCCCGTCGAGGTCGGCCACCACGAGGCTTGGTTCGAAGGCCAGGCCGAGCGCCGCCACGGTCGGCGTGGTGGTGAAGTCCCCGGTCTCTGGAGCCATGTAGACCTCGGCATGTACCGCCGACCAGGGCTCAGACTGGACCCGCAGGGCTGAGCGGAGTAGGCCGACGGTCGGTCCGCAGACGTCGGACTGGCAAAACCGCGGTGTGGAGACCAGTAGCGCGACGGGGCCCGGTTGGCTCAGCGCTTCGGCGACGGAGACCTCATGGAACGAGCACGGGCCGTTGGGCTCGGTGCAGATTGGATCGACGCCTGCTGGATCGGTCCGAGTCGGGGTGGCCACCGCCGGAAGTCGGTCTCCCACCTGGATGAGCGTGGTCTCCTCTCGGCCGACAACTCGAAGATGGTGGGGCTCGATCCCGACGTCTCCGGTGGTTCCAGTAGCCAGGTGTACGACATAGTCGCCCGGGTCGTCGACCTGGAACACCAGCGGGAAGTACGGGGTGGCGTGGTCGCCGCCGTGGCGTTCGACGGTGTGAGTGGCCACCACCGGTCCGTCGGCAGCGCCGTTCGCACCTGCGCGTCGGACGGTGAGGTCCAGATGGTCCGGCCCCTCGGTGCCCATGGGCCAGCCGTCCGATCCCAGGAGGACGTAGGGCGCGCGCTGGGCTGAACCGGCGACTAGGGCGCTGGGGGCCACGTACCCGTCGGCGAACCGGGCGCCCAGCCGCCAGCCGGCAGAGACGGTCGAACCGATGGTCGCGGTCGGGGCGGTTGTCCCAGCCGAGGTGCTGGCGGAGCGACCACCGCAGGCGGCCAGAAGCGTGCCAGCGGCCAGCCCGATCAGGACCTGACGCCGACCCGTCGGCTGTGGTTCTGTGCCGGTGGGGTCCTGCATGGTTGGTGACCGTAGTGGTGAGATCGGTGACCGTAGTGGTGAGGTCGGTGACCGTAGTGGTGACCGGGCACACTCCTCGGATGGACACGCCCACCCCGGAGGACCCGCTGGACCGGGGAGCGGTGCGTCTGACTGTCGACGGTCAACCGGTCGAGGTGGCCGACGACGGCCAGACGCTGCTCGATGCACTTCGGGGTCCAGTCGGTAATCGGTCGGTCAAGGATGGGTGCAGCCCCCAAGGCCAGTGTGGCTGTTGCACCGTGTTGGTCGACGGTCAGCCCAGGGTGTCATGCGTGACCCCGTTGCGACGCGTCGCTGGACGGTCGATTACCACGCTGGACGGTCTACCCGAGGGCGACGGTGAACGGTGGGCTGACGCTTTCTGTGCTACCGGTGGCAGCCAGTGCGGATTCTGCACGCCAGGCATCATCATGCGTTTCGCCGGGCTGGAGGGCTCGGTTCCCGATGACTTGCCGAGCGACCATTCTCTGGGTGCTCGGGCCCTGAGCGATCAGGCTCCGCCGGACCGCGATCGTGCGGCCCGCGCCCTGCACGCCCATCTCTGTCGCTGTACCGGTTGGCAGACCGTGCTCGACGCCTGGGAGGTCGGCGTTGGCATCCGGACGACGGATGGGATCTCGTCGGGCGAACCCGTCGACCGGGACGCTTCAGCCCGTCGGGCCACCCTTGAGGGACGTAGTCCTCAGAAGGTGGGCCCCGAGGTGGCGCTCGGTCGTGGTGGGTTTGCGGCCGACACCGCTCCGGTCGAGGCCCTGGTCGCCGTGCCCGGTGACGGACCGGTCGACGATCCCGGCTCCTGGGTGGTTGCCGACACGCTGGCCGCTGCCCGCCGGGAAGCAGGCAAGGTCCAGGGCCGTCGGACCACGGCCGACGTCGTGCCGCCGTTGGAGGCCCCCGCCGGTAATTGGGCCAGTGTCCTGCGAACCGCGTGGGTCGAACCGGCTCCGCTGGAGACCGATGCTGCCTGGTGCATGCCCGGAAGCGAACCGGTCGGGCCCTTGGCCAACGGCGGGGCCTTCGGGGCCAAGGTTGATTCTCCACTGCCCGCGGTAGCCCGGGTTCTGGCCGACGCCCATGGTTCAACCGTTCTGGTCGCCCCATCGCGGGAGGACACCGTTCAATTCGGTCCTAAGCGTCCCCCGGTGGCCGGCGGGGCCTCGGTGGATGGAACCGGCATCCTCCGGGTGGTTCGCACCTCGGGGATCGTCGATGCGGTGGCTGCCGTGGCACCCGGTCTGGACGTTGTCGAGGTCGATGTGGTCGGGCCACCGACCAGCCCCAACGTGCGGGCTGCCGGCTGGGCTGAAGCCGTGGTCCTTCTCACTGGTGCTGGAGCGATGACGCCCGGCCAACCTGTGGTGTCACCCGCCGGCGCCGAAGCCATGGCAACTGTCGACGACGATGGCATCCGGGTCATTGTCCGGTGTGGCGACCCGCTCGATGAGGTGGTGCTGCGGTCCTACTGCATCGGTGCGGCCCACATGGCGTGGAGCTGGATCACCTCGGAGGGCTTGTCGGTCGATGGTGATGGTGTTGTCCACGACCTGACCATCCGGTCCTTCGGCATCGTCCGGGCGACGGAGACCCCGCCGGTCGTCGTCGAAGTGCTGCCCGACGACGGTACGCCGATCAACGGATCGGATGCCGTGTTCGCCGCGGTGGCCGCTGCGACGTGGTGTCATAGGGGATGCCCTCCGGACCTGCCGACCGGCTAGCCATCCGTCGGGTTGTGGAAGGATCCAGAACCCACCCACGAATCCTGTCCCCTTCGAGCAACCCAGTCCCCGAGCAAAGGAGTTCTTCCATGAGCAACACCGCTGGCCCCTACACCCCCGTCGTCCGCGCCGGCGATCTGCTGTTCGTCAGCGGGCAGGTTGGAATCGTCGATGGCAGCACCGTTGATGGTCCGGTTGCCGGCAGCCTCGCCGGGGACGGTCTTGAAGCCCAAGCCACCCAGGCGTTGGCCAACCTGCGGGCTCAGGTCGAGGCAAACGGAGCGATGCTCGATCAGGTGGTCAAGACCACGGTGTTCCTTACCGACATGGGCAACTTCGCGGCGATGAACGAGATCTACTGTGAGGCGTTCGGTGACAGCCGTCCGGCCCGTTCGTGCGTGGCCGTGGCCGCCCTACCCTTGGGCGCCATCTTCGAGGTGGAGGCCATCGTTTACGTCGGCTGAACCGTTGGCCGTAGCGGTCGACGGCGCGAGAGTGCGCCGGCCACGGTCCGAGATGGCAGACTGCGGCCATGCTCGGTGCCGTCCTGATGATCCTTCTGCTCGTCGTGGTGATGCCGGTCGGCATCCTGATGACCGGTGCGTTGGCTGCCGCTCTGCTGGGTGGCGTACTCAAGAAGGACGTGGACACCACCCATGAGGGATCGGAACTGCTCGAACTGAGCGAGACCGATCCTTGGGCGGGGCTCGGAGGCTGACGGCTAGAGGGTTGGCCGCGTGTGCTGGGGTCAGACGCCCCAGCGGGACTGGCCGAACCGGTAGCCCACCGATCGCACTGTGTGGATCAGGTTGGCGTGTTCCTCGCCGAGCTTGGCCCGGAGCCGCCGGATGTGGACGTCGACGGTTCGGGCGCCTCCGTAGTAGTCGTAGCCCCATACCCGGCTCAACAGGGTCTCGCGGGTGAACACCTTGCCGGGATGGGCGGCCAGAAACTTGAGTAGCTCGTATTCCATGTAGGTGAGGTCGAGCGGCTCGCCGTCGATGGCAGCCTGGTAGGTCTCGAGGTTCAGGGCGAGTGGCCCGTACTCCACCAACTCCGGGCGCGTGCCACGGCCAGTCCGCGAGAACAGATGCTCAATCCGAGCCCGCAGTTCAGCAGGACGCAACGGGGTCAGACAGAAGTCGTCGAAGAGATCGTCGCGAAGTTCGAGGGCGTCGAGTTGGCCACCTCCCACCAGGACCAGCAGCGGCTGCAGCGGCATCTCCACCTTGCGGAGGCGCCGACACAGTGCGAACGCCCCTTCGGGGTCGGTGTCGGCCACCACGACCGCACCTGACCAACCCTCGTCGGGTTCCTCGGCCATGGCGGCGTCGGCGTTGGCAACGGCTTTCCAGGACCACCCGTCCAGATCCAGGCATTGGGCCAGTTCCGGTGGTGGAGGATTTGGGAAGACGAGGAGAGGGTCCATGGTGGTTCCGCGGGTCACCGTTGGTGTCCAGCGCTCTCAGTCTGCCTGTTCGACTCCGTCCGTGCCTCTACGGGATTCAGGCAGGGCTCCAGAGGGGGCTCGCTTTCGGACTCACCAGTTGGGGAGGTACGTGTCGAGTTCGAACGGCGTGACCTGCCGCTGGTACTCGCTCCACTCGGCCCGCTTGTTTCGCAGGAACCACTCGAAGATGTGATCGCCGAGGGCTTCGCGCACCAACTCAGAGGCCTCCATCTCGTCCAGCGCCTCGTTCAGGTTGCCCGGAAGGCTGTCTACGCCGAGTTCTCGCTGCTCGTCACGGCTCAGGTCATAGAGGTTCACCGCTGCTTCGGGGGACAACTCCAGGTCGTTTTCGATGCCCCGGAGGCCGGCGGCCAGTAGTACCGAGAAGGCAAGGTACGGGTTGCACGCCGGATCCAACGCCCGGTATTCGACCCGGGTCGAATCCACCTTGCCTGGCTTGGGAATGGGAACCCGGACGAGTGCCGACCGGTTATTGCGTGCCCATGAGACATACCGCGGCGCCTCGTAGCCCTCGTTGATCCGCTTATAGGAGTTGACCAACTGGTTGGTGACCGCGGTGATCTCCCGGGCGTGGTGCAGCAGACCGGCGATGAACGACCTCGCGGTGGCCGACAGGCCATCCGTCGCATCAGGGTCGTGGAAGGCGTTCTGCCCATCCTGAAACAACGACAGGTGGGTATGCATGCCCGAGCCCTGAACGCCGTTGAGGGGCTTGGGCATGAACGTGGCGTACACCCCGCGGTCCATAGCGATCTTCTTCACGGCGAGACGCAGCGTCATGATCGAGTCGGCCATGGATAGGGCCTCGGTGTACTGGAGGTCGATTTCGTGCTGGCTGGGGCCGTCCTCGTGGAAGGAGTACTCCACCGGGATGGATAGGGCTTCGAGCATGTGAAGGGTCTGCTTGCGGAGGTCCGACGCCACGTCGGTGGTGGTCAGGTCGAAGTACGACGCCCGGTCGAGCGGCTGGGGGTCGGGTCCCGAATCAGCGAAATAGAAGAACTCGACCTCTGGCGCACAGAACATCTCGAAGCCTGCGGCCCGGGCCCGATCCACGTTGCGACGCAGTACCTGGCGGGGGTCGCCTTCGAACGAGGTCCCGTCGAGGTTGGTGATGTCACAGAAGATTGTCCCCGACGGTTCGGCCGGGTCGGCCCACGGGAGGAGTTCGAAGGTGGACGGGTCGGGTCGGGCCAGCACGTCGCTCTCCTGGACGCGGCTGAAGCCGTCGATGGCCGAGCCATCGAACTGCAGGCCCTCGTCGAGCACCGTCTCCAGCTCGGCCGGGGAGATGGCCACCGACTTGTGACGACCGAGGACGTCGGTGAACCAGAGTCGGATCAGGCGTACGCCGCGTTCCTCGACTGTGCGTAGGACGTAGGCCTGCTGGTCGCGTTGGCGGTGTTCGCGATCCGGTCCGCTGTCTATGTCTTCGCCAGCTTTCTCTGTGTTCATGGGTCCAGCATGGGCCCGTCGGAGCTGGGAGTACCAGTTCCAGAGCGCGTCGTTCACATGGCGTTCACAGTTAGAAAACAGTCATGAAACCGCTCCCCCCGTAGGTTTCACGTGTCCGGCAACGCGGCCGGCCGACCAGGTCTGTTTAATCGACCCACCGACCGACCCAAGGATCAGGAGATCACCATGGCCATCAGGGCTGAGTACATCTGGATCGACGGCACCGAGCCGCTTCCCTACGTTCGTTCGAAAACCAAAATCATCGAGGACCCACAGGACCTCCCCATCTGGGGTTTCGACGGTTCGAGCACCAATCAGGCCCCCGGCGACAACTCAGACTGTGTGCTACGACCCGTGTTCTCGTGTCCGGACCCGATCCGTGGCGGTGAAGACATCCTCGTGCTGTGCGACGTCTGCCTCCCCGACGGGAACATGACCCCGCACCCCACCAACACGCGGGCTGCCTGCGTGGAGGCATTCGAGAAGTACGCCGACCAGGAACCGATCTTCGGCATCGAACAGGAGTACACCTTCTTCCAGGAGGGTCGCCCCTTGGGTTGGCCGGTTGAGGGCTATCCAGCGCCGCAGGGCCCCTACTACTGTGGTGTGGGCGCCATCGAGGTCGCCGGCCGTGACATCGTCGAAGCGCACACCAAGGCCTGCATCGACGCCGGCCTGGCCATCTCGGGTACTAACGCCGAGGTCATGCTCGGCCAGTGGGAGTTCCAAGTCGGTCCGATTGACACCGTGGCCGTGGCCGACCAACTCTGGATGGCCCGTTACCTGCTGTACCGGGTGGCCGAGGACTTCCAAGTGGACGCCTCGGTGGCCGCTAAGCCCATCAAGGGTGATTGGAACGGTGCCGGTGCGCACACCAACTTTTCTACCAACGCAATGCGTGAGGGCTACGACGCCATCATCACGGCGTGCGAGTCGCTGGGTGCCGAGGGCAAGCCGGCGGAGCACATTGCCGGTTATGGCCTGGGTTCCGAGGAGCGCCTCACCGGCGCGCACGAGACACAGCGCTTCGACCAGTTCAGTTACGGCGTGTCGGACCGCGGCGCATCGGTCCGCATCCCGTGGCAGGTGAATCTAGATCAAAAGGGCTACATCGAGGATCGTCGCCCTAACGCCAACATGGATCCGTACGTGGTCACCCGTCTGATCACCAACACCTGTTGTGAGGCCCTCGCCGGCTGATCGGTCCAAACATTCGACCGGTTTTGCCGGTCGCTGTTCAATGCCCCCGGGTTCCACGCTCGGGGCATCAGCCTTTTGACCGATGTTTTCGGCGGGTTTTCTTTATCCGGTTCTCTCTTGGCCTTCATCGTCTCCTCATCTGGCCCCTGCATCGTTGTCTCCAGGCCGCCGACCGACGGTGCCACGGAGCCCGGTACATCGAGACCTGGGAGAACTGGAGCAGGCGATGAATAAGAAGATGACGATCAGGGTGGTCGCTACCGCGGTGTCGCTGATGGCGGGATCGGTTCTGGTGGCCACGCTGTCGCCGATCGGCACGGCTGGTGCTCATTCGTCGGCGGAAACCCCGGCGGATACTTCGGCTGATGCCTGGGCCGGCGCACGGATGGACCGGGCGGCACGGATGACTGAGAGGCGCGAGCAGTTCGCCGATTACAGAGATGCTGATCGCCCGGATAAGGGTGAGAGGGCCGGAGAAAAGTTCGGCTACGGCGAACGCTTCGGAGGCCAGGGTCAGATGAAGCAGAAGTGGGATCGACGGACCCACTTCTCCATTCAGGTGGCCGACTTCCTGGAGATGGATCGGAGAGGCCTCGGTATGGCCTTGCGTGACGGCGCGACTTTGGCCGAGCTGGCCGGCGATCGGGTCGACGAGTTGGTGGCTGAGTTGGTGGCTACGGCGTCCGAGCGAATCGAACAGGCTGTCGCCGACGAGAAGCTGGACCGTGACCGGGCCGACGAGATCCTCGCCGGCGCCGAGGAGAGGGCCAAGTCCCGAGTCAACGGCGAGCACCCCACCCGTCGTGGTGGTCCGTCCGGTCTCCACTGGTCGATGCGCCGTCTAGCTTCCTGACGGGAGTCCGCCCCGGCTTTCGTCCCCTCCACGGCTCGGGCGGTGGAAGCCCGTCGGTACGCTGGGACCATGACCCGGGTCCGGCTGGCGATGGTGCAGATCGACACGGTCGTCGGCGACCTGGACGGCAACGTCGACCGGGTGCTGGCCACCCTCGATGAGGTGGCCGACTGTGACCTGGCGCTCTATCCGGAGATGACGGTCACCGGGTATCCCCTCGAGGACCTC
This sequence comes from Acidimicrobiales bacterium, assembly GCA_030747595.1. NCBI lineage: Bacteria > Bacillati > Actinomycetota > Acidimicrobiia > Acidimicrobiales > Acidimicrobiales bacterium. The sequence goes on from JASLKK010000002.1 coordinate 21,759, forward strand.
GTCCACAAGCCCGGCTTCGTGGTCCACAGTCGTGAGGCCGTCGAACGGGTGGCCGCGGCGAGCGGTTCGTGCACCCTGGTGGTTGGCTTCGCAGATGTCGGGCCCGATGGGCCGGACGGCCCGGCCTACAACGCGGTGGCCGTCTGCCACGGTGGCCGGATCGTCGGGACGTACCACAAGGAGTGCCTCCCCACCTACGACGTGTTCGACGAGGCACGGGACTTCGCTCCGGGCACCGCTCCGCTGGTGCTCCACCGCATCGGCGGGGTGCGGGTGGGCCTAGCCATCTGTGAGGACCTGTGGGTGGCCGGTGGCCCGGTCGAACGCCTGGTGGCCGGTGGTGCCGACCTCATCGCCACGGTGAACGGATCGCCCTACCATCTGGGCAAACAGGCTGCCCGGGAGTCGGTGGTGGCCGCCTCGGCTGCCTCCTCGGGCCGACCGGTGGTCTACTTGAACCTGGTCGGCGGCCAGGACCAGTTGGTGTTCGACGGCGGGTCGATGGTGGCTGACTCTTCGGGACGAATCGTGGCCCGGGCGCCGCGTTTCGATGAGGCCGTGGTGATCGTCGATGTTGATGCCTCCAGAGCTGGAGCCGACCCCGTGAACGATCATGCTTCCCCGCAGGGCACCGCCCTGCCGGTGATCGAGGTTTCCGAGGAGGTCGAACGGCCGGACCATCTGGTGGTGCCTGCGCTGGCCCCACTGGACGAGACGGCCGAGCTCTACGGGGCACTGGTGGCCGCCACCCGCGGGTATGTCATCAAGAGTGGCTTCACCGACGTGTGTCTTGGCCTGTCGGGTGGCGTGGACTCGGCGCTGGTGGCCACCGTCGCGGCCGACGCCCTCGGCCCAGACCACGTCCACGCGGTCCTGATGCCGTCGCGTTACTCCAGCGACCACTCGGTGGACGACGCCCAGGCACTGGTCGCCTCTCAGGGAATCGATGCCCACGTCCTTCCCATCGAGGAGGCCCATTTGGCTCTGACCGGAGTATTGGCCAGAGCCATCGAGGGGGGCCCGACCGGCCTCGTCGACGAGAACCTGCAGGCTCGTATCCGAGGCGTGCTACTGATGGGCCTGTCCAATGCCCACGGATGGATGGTGCTGACCACCGGCAACAAGAGCGAGTCGGCGGTCGGCTACTCGACGCTGTACGGCGACACGGCGGGGGCCTACGCGGTGATCCGGGACATCTACAAGACCAGGGTCTATGACCTATGCCGGTGGCGCAACGCCGGGAAACCGGGGATGGACGGACAGCCGGTGATTCCCGAACACATCCTCACCAAGCCCCCGTCGGCCGAGCTACGTCCCGACCAGACCGACGACCAGAGCCTCCCGCTGTACGACGTGTTGGACCCGCTGCTGGAGGCCTACGTGGAGGGCAATCGAACCCGAGCCGAACTTGTGGCCGATGGCCACGACCCTGATCTGGTGGACCGGGTGGTCCGCCTCGTGGACGGAGCGGAGTTCAAGCGTCGCCAAACGCCGCTCGGTCCGAAGGTGACCACACGTGGTTTCGGCCGCGACCGTCGCATGCCGATCGTCAACCACTTCCGTGGGTGACTGCCGTGACCGATGCGCCGTTGGGTGAGGGACCGACAGCACTCACCACCGAGGGTGGAGCCCGCGAGTTCATGCAGTTGGCCGACCTCTGCGAGGCGCTGGCCGGACAGTTGGGAGATTGGTCGACCGACGGGGCCGATTTCGCTTCGGCCGCCGCGATGGCCTCCCTTTCGGCGCGTCTCACCGAGCACGCTGGATGGTGGCGCGACCAGGTCCCCGAGTCGGTGTTGTTGGCCGAGGTACGCGACGCAGCCTCGGACCCGGTTCGACTGGCCGCCGTGCTGGCCATGCTCGATGTGGCGCCCTCGGCGCGGACGGCGGCTGTCGCCCCGGTTCTGGACGGCGTGGTGGCCCACCTAGTGGGACTGGCCGATCGACTCTCGCCGGTCGGTGATGCACCGGCGCGTCGCGTGCTGCGGTTGGTGCTCGCCGATCTCGCGGACCGGCCTCGCTATCCATGAACCATTGTTCCGTGGCGGGCTATCCATGACAGTCTCCATCGGTATCGTCATGCTTCGTGACGCCGGTCACCTTTTCGTGTTGGCATCGAGAGGGTCGTGGATATGGTGACGGTCGATCGGGGGAGTGGGGGCAACGTTGTCATCCGACCCACCGTTCGCTCTTCGGGGCGAGCCGATCGGGTTTGTTGACAGGCGAATGATTCGGTGAACGACGGTCCCGTAAGACGGGCCGGATGTTCCCCCGGCTGGAGGAGACGAGGGTGGCCAAGGAGCGGGTCGAACGGGACGAGGAAGACCTCGTCCGGCTGTATCTCACCGATATTGGTCAGTATCCACTGCTGACCAAGGAGGGTGAGGTTCGCCTCGCCCAGCAGATCGAAGCGGGCACCGAGGGCCGGGCCGAGATGTCTGCCAAGGGCGACAGCCTCACGCCGGTCCGCAAGCGTGAGCTGAAGCGCAATATCAAGCGGGGCGAGGAGGCCGAGCGCACGTTCGTCCAGTCCAACCTCCGACTGGTTGTCTCCATCGCCAAGAAGTATCAGGCCTCCGGGCTGCCGTTACTGGACCTCATTCAGGAGGGGAACCTCGGTCTGATGCACGCCGTCGAGAAGTTCGACTGGCGCAAAGGCTTCAAGTTCTCCACCTACGCCACGTGGTGGATCCGTCAGGCCATCACCCGTGGCATTGCCAATACCGGACGGACCATCCGCCTTCCGGTGCATGCCGGCGACACCCTGGCCCGCTTACAGAAGGCACGGTCCCGCCTCGAGCTGAAGTTCGGACGTCAGGCCACGCTTGCTGAGCTCTCGGCCGAGGTCGAGATGCCCGAGGAGAAGGTGACCGAGGCGTTGCGCTTCGCGGCCGAACCGCTGTCGTTGAGCGAACCGTTGCGCGAGGACGGTGATGCCGAACTAGGTGACGTTGTCGAGGACCGGGCGGCCGAGTCGCCGTTCGAGGTCGCAGCCACCTCGCTGCTGCCCGAGGAGATCAGCCGTCTACTGGCACCGCTGGATACCCGTGAACGGGAGATCCTGAAGTTGCGCTTCGGGCTGGACCGGGGCGAGCCCCGCACGCTCGAGGAGGTCGGGGAGCACTTCAACCTGACCAGGGAGCGGATCCGTCAGATCGAGGCCCGGGCCATGTCCAAGCTCCGTCACCCGAGCAGCGATACAGGCGCACGCGACCTGCTGGCGGTCTGAGAAACCAGCCACCAGGTTCGGACCGTCCCACCAACGGGCCGGCCGCCCGACTCGTTCATCGGGTCGGGCGGCGACTGGCGGAGGTGGACGGGAATCGAACCCGCCGGACGGGGGTCGCCCGTCCCACCCGCTTTGAAGGCGGGGGAGCCCACCAGGTACTCAGACACCTCCATCGGTGACGGTACGGGATCGGGCGTGATCCCACCACTTCGCAACGGGTAACTACCCCGTGCGCGACGCGGGGTCCGGACCTAGCATGAGGACCATGAAGAAGCTTGTGATGTTGGCTGTGCTCGGCACCTTGGTTGCCGTCGCGGTCAAGAAGGTCCGCTCGATCTAGAGCACCTGACGGGTGGCTAGGCCAGTTGGTCTTGTCGCTCGGTCAGCCCGGCCGGTTCAGTCGGCCCGCCGGCGTCCGATACGGCGCGCCAGGGCCACAATGGCGGCCACCATCAGAGCGGAAAGTGTGGTCGCCGCGATCCAGTTCCGATCAATGGGAACCCGGTCCCCCAAGGGCACTGGATTTTCGAACTCCCGGATCAACCAACCTTGGATCTCGGCCGTCCGACGGAGATCCCGGTCGGGGTTCACGGCCACCGGATGGCCGACCACGTCCAGCATCGGCAGGTCGGTGACCGAGTCCGAATAGCCCCACGATCCCGCGAGGTCGATGCCTCGGTCGGCAGCCAGTCGTTTGATGGCGTACGCCTTGTCTGGGCCTTGAGCGTAAAATTCGACCTCCCCGGTGTACTTGCCGTCAGCATCGACCTCTGGGGTGGTGGCGATGAACTCGTTGACACCGAGGTGCTCGGCCAGCGGGGCCACGATCTCTACTGGTGACGCCGACACCAGGATCAGCAGGCGCCCCTCGGCACGGTGGTGGGCGAAGAGGTCGAGGGCCTCGTCGTAGACAATGGGTTCGATGACCTCAGCCAGATGGTCACGGGCGAACCGCTTCAGGGTTTCCTGATCCCAGCCGGCGGCCAGGCGGAGGGCGGTCTGGCGGGCCCGGGCCATGCTCCCCTCGTCGGCGCCGAAGAACCGGAACAGAACCTGACCCCAGGCGGCCCGGAGGGCCATTGGTGCACTCAGGTAGCCGGCCCGATGGAGTGCCGGCCCGTACGCGGCCATCGACGCCCTCGCGATGACCGTCTTGTCGAGGTCGAAGAAGGCCGCCTCCACGAATCCGATCCTATTGCGCTGCCTCGGGTCGGGACTGGGCACCGTCAGGGGTTAGACCGGTTCCTGCTCCTCCATCGGGGTCGAACGATCGCGTGGGAGTGGTGATCGAGATCTACTGGCCGGTGAAGAGCGGACGGGGGACGGCGATGCTCGAAAGGGGTCCGGGTAGCGGCGGACAGTCGCCGTCGCACCGGGTGGAGGACGCGGTGATCGACTCTGCAAGCTTGAATCCGCAGAACATCGACGTCAAGCGGGTGGTCGATGGCGACTGAACGACGGCGACTATCCACCACCTGGTTCGGATCGACACGCCGTTGATCGATCCGACGCTGCCTGATGTGGTGCTGACCGCCTTGGCCGTGATGTTCCTGAAGTGAGGTAGGCCTTTCTCGACATGACGGCCTGACTTCAGAGAAGTCCGCAGGTCGTTCTTGTGAGGGACCGGGGTCGGATCGGTGGTCTAGCGTTGGTGGCGAACCGAGCCGGGCCGGATCGACCACACGGAGGGGAATCAGACAGGTGCAACTCGACGTCCTCAGCCGTGACCTGCGTCCGTCCGACACCTCGGTTGGCCCGGCTGCCGTGGTGCTGACCGTGTTGGGTGATCTCGACATGGCTGGCGCTCCCAGTCTTCGTCAGGCCGTGGTGACCGTGGTGGACGGTGGCGCTCGGCTGGTGGTCCTGGACTTGACGGCGGTCGACTTCGTGGACTCAGCGGGCCTCGGCGTGGTAGTCGGCGCCCTTCGGCGGCTCCGGGCACACGACGGTGATCTGGTGGTGGTGTGTCCTGAACCTCGGATACGTCGCGTGTTCGAGATGTGCGACCTCGACCGGGTGTTCGCTCTGCACCGGGACGTGGACGCTGCCGCGGCGGCCATGGATGGGCGGGCGCTGGCATGAACGGGGTCCCAGTGGCGGGTATCGAGTTGACCGTCCCTCCGCATCCCGAATTTCTGCAGTTGGTACGTGCCGTGGTGGGTGCGGCCGCCGGCCCGGGCGGCGGTACCGAATCACCGCTCGAGCCCGGACGGGTGGCCGACCTCCGACTCGTGGTATCCGAGGCAGTCACCAACGCGATCGAGGCCCAGAACGCGATCGGTGCGTCAGACCGTGTCCTAATCCGATGTCGGGTGGGGGACGACAAGGTGTTGGTCGAGGTGGTGGACCACGGCCCCGGGTTCGATCCCGACGCGATCCCGGACCTGCCCGATGTGGAGACCCCGGAGCGGCTTCGCCACGAGTCGGGCCTCGGTGTGGCGTTGATGCATCGCCTAGCCGACAGGGCTGAGGTAGAAAGCGGTCCAGACGGTACGACGGTCCGTCTCACGATCCGCCCCGGTTGACCAGCCCCCCCGAGGAACAGCGCCCCCAGTCCTGAAGCTGGTGTCCAAAGGCGGGCATCCATAGTGATGGCACAGGGTGACGGTTACCGTTCGTGCGACGCAACGGCGGTGGAGATCAACCTGATCCCGCTGGAGACGAACCCCGAGGGAGTGCTGGAAGCAACGATGTCAGGTCCACAATCTGGATCCAGACCCACATGGTTGGGCAGTGACCGTCCTCTGGCGCGCACCATCGGCCGACCTGTCATGCGGTTCCTGGGCATCGAGGCGGCCGGCGGCATTCTGCTCATGGTGGCCACCGTGGCGGCCCTCTTCTGGGCCAATTCTCCCTGGTCGGGTAGCTACCACGATTTCTGGCACACCGAGGTCCATCTAGGGATCGGCGATCTGCGACTCGAACACCACGGGCACCCGCTGACGCTGGTTCAACTGGTGAACGATGCCCTGATGGCCATTTTCTTCTTCGTGGTGGGCCTCGAGATCAAGCGTGAGTTGGTCACCGGTCATCTGCGCGACCGTCGGGCCGCCCTGCTCCCGGCCGCCGGGGCACTAGGCGGCATGGTCGTCCCGGCGCTGATCTACTTCGCCTTCAACTCGTCGGGTGACGCCTCGGCCGGCTGGGGGATTCCTATGGCTACCGACATCGCCTTCGCCGTCGGGGTGCTCTCCCTGCTAGGCAACCGGATCTCGACGCCCCTGAAGGTCTTTTTGCTGTCGCTGGCCATCGTTGATGACATCGGGGCGATCCTCGTGATCGCCGTCTTCTACACCAGCGACCTGGCCGGCGAGTGGCTGGTGCTGGCTGTCGCCGCCACGGTGGCCGTCGTTCTCCTGACCCGGTTCAAGGTCTGGTACACGCCGCTGTACATCGTGTTGGGATCGGTGCTCTGGTACGCCATGTTCCGCTCTGGGGTGCATGCCACGATCGCCGGGGTGATCATGGGACTCTTGGCCCCGGCCGGTGTCCTCCTCCAGCCGGGCGAGGTAGCACCCATCGACGTCGGGTCGTTGAATGCCGACGGCCTTCGGGAGGCCAAGTTCCGGATGAACGAGTCGGTCTCTGTGGCGTCCCGGCTCGAACACCAACTTCACCCCATAACCGGGTTCATAATTATCCCCGTCTTTGCGCTGGCAAACGCAGGGATCGAGATCAGTGGGGACTCCTTACGCGACGCGCTCGGCTCCGGGGTGACCATCGGCGTGGCCATCGGGTTGGTGGTCGGCAAGGCGGTGGGTGTCAGCCTGTTCACGATGGGAGCAGTACGGCTGGGCATCTCGGCGTTGCCGTCGGGGGCGACTATCCGGCATATCGTCGGGATCTCGACCATTGCCGGGATCGGTTTCACCGTCTCGCTGTTCGTGACCGGACTGGCCTTCGACGACCTGGCGATACAGGACGAGGCCAAGGTGGGCATCCTCCTAGCCTCGATGGTCGCAGCCCTGGGCGGCGTGGCCATCCTGCTGGGTGCCCGATCCACTGATGAGGGGGCAACCCATGGGTGACGCACTGGTCATCGTCGAGTCCCCGGCCAAGGCCAAGACGATCGCCGGCTACCTCGGTGACGGTTTCGTGGTGGAGTCCTCCATCGGCCATGTGCGGGACCTGCCCATGCGTGCCTCGGACGTTCCGGCCGCCTACAAGGGTGAGCCGTGGGCCAAGACGGGCGTCGACGTCGACAACGACTTCAAGCCGCTTTACGTCGTCAACGCCGACAAGAAACAGCAGATGGCGAATCTCAAGCGCCTGCTGAAGAAGGCTGACGTCCTGTATCTGGCTACGGATGAGGATCGCGAGGGTGAGGCCATCGCCTGGCACCTGCTTGAGGTCCTCAACCCCAAGGTCCCGGTCCATCGGATGGTCTTCCACGAGATCACCAAGGGGGCCATCACCGAGGCGTTGGGCAACACCCGTGAGTTGGACCGACGACTGGTCGACGCCCAAGAGACCCGTCGGATCCTCGACCGTCTCTACGGCTATGAGCTCTCACCGGTGCTTTGGCGGATGATCGGTGCGGGCCTGTCGGCAGGTCGCGTGCAGAGTGTGGCCACTCGCATGATCGTGGAACGCGAACGTGACCGGATGGCCTTCAATTCGGCCGATTATTGGGACCTGAATTGTGCCATGGCAACCCGTGTCTCACAGGGCACGGGAGCAGGATTCACCGCGCGCCTCCTAGAGGTTGACGGTCGGAGGGTGGCCCTCGGGCGGGACTTTGGTGATGACGGACACCCACCGCGGGCCGACGTTCTTGTCCTAGACGAGACGTCAGCGGGCGCCGTACGTGACGATCTGGAGGGGCGACCCGCCACCGTCGAGGCCGTCGAACCCAAGCCGTACCGGCGCCGACCGTCGGCACCGTTCACCACCTCGACTTTCCAGCAGGAGGCAGGCCGACGCCTCAGGCTCTCTGCATCGCGGGCCATGCATGCCGCTCAGGGTCTGTACCAGAAGGGGTACATCACCTACATGCGGACCGACAGCACCACGCTGTCGGACACGGCGGTGCGGGCCGCCCGGACCGAGGCCACCGAACGCTTTGGTTCCGACCACGTCCCCGACGCGCCCCGGACTTACGCCAACAAGGTCCGTAATGCCCAGGAGGCGCACGAGGCCATTCGGCCGGCCGGCGACCGCTTCCGTCACCCCGATACGGTCCGTGGCGAGCTTCCCAAGTCTGAGGCCGACGTCTACGAGTTGGTGTGGCGCCGCACCGTTGCTTCCCAGATGACCGACGCCACCGGCGAGACAGTCCGCCTCCGAATGGGGGCCGATCTGGCGTCGGGCACGGGTGTCGACGGGGTTGGGTCCCGGGCCACGCTGGCGGCCAGCGGAACCGTCATCCAACATCAAGGATTCCGCCGGGCTTACGAGGAGACCCGTGACGAATCCCCTCGTCGTGGTGCCGAGGCCACCGACGACGATGACGGCGACGCCACAGAGTTGGTGCTTCCAGCGGTGACCGTTGGCGAGGTTATCGACGTGGTGTCGGCAACCGCAGAAGGCCACACCACCCAGCCCCCGGCCCGCTACACCGAGGCCTCGCTCGTCAAAGGAATGGAGGAACACGGCGTGGGCCGGCCCTCCACCTATGCCTCCATCATGGAGACCATCCAGCGGAAGTACGTGTTCAAGAAGGGCACGGCGCTGGTGCCGACGTTAAGTGCATTTGCCGTCACCAACCTGCTGGAACAGCACTTCCCCCGCCTCGTCGACTACGACTTCACGGCGGGTATGGAAGACGACCTCGATGACATCGCCAACGGTGAGGCGGAGAGCGTTCCGTGGCTGCACGCCTTCTACTTCGGGTCCGATGCTGACATCGGTCTGCACGCCAAGGTCACTACCCGCCTCGGCGAGATCGACCCCCGGGGGGTAAGCACCGTTGAACTCGGGGCGACGCCCGACGGCGAGCCGGTGGTGGCCCGTTTCGGCAAGTTCGGCCCGTACGTTCAGGTGGGCGACGAGACGGCGTCGATCCCCGATGACGTACCGCCCGACGAGCTAACGGTGGCCCGGGCGCTCGAGTTCCTGCACGCTCCGGCTGACCGGGAGCTGGGTACCGACCCCGACACGGGACTGGTGGTCGTGGCACGTTCCGGACGATTTGGCCCCTACGTGTCGCTCGGCCGTCCACCCGAACGCCCTGCACCGTCGTCGCCGGCCGGTCGTCTCATGGCCCTTCCGGGCAACCGCAAGGAAATCGGCGTGGCGCTCGGTTACCTGCGTCTGGCTGCCGGCCGGCTCGACCTGGCCGCGGCGAAGAAGGTGCTGAACGTGCCGGCGCGCGGGGTCAGCGCGTTGGCTCTCAAGAAGGTTGTCGAGGCGACTGAAGTGGGGCTGCCGGTGTTGGAGGTCCTGCGGGACACAGAGGCCCTCGGTCTCTCGGCCAAGGCCTGTGCCGGCATCGAAGCCTTCCTGTCCCTCGGGGAACAGTTGGCTGGCTTGCGATCCGAAGGGCCGCGTGCCGTGATCGAGGCGGCTCTGGAATCCTCGGGCTATGGAGCTGAGATCCGGGCTGCTGATGACGGTGGCGAGGCTCGCCTCGCGAACCTGGAGAAGCTTTCTGACGCGGTGGACGGGTTCGAAGACATCGATTCACTTCTCGATGAACTAGACCGCCAGGCCGGTGCCGATGACGTCCCGAAGCCCAAGACGGCTTCGCTGTTCCAAACCATGACGTTGGATCGCATTACCTTCGACGAGGCGCTTGAGTTGCTGAGCCTGCCCCGGACCGTGGGTACCGATCCGGCTGACGGGGTCGAAGTCACCGTGCATAACGGTCCCTACGGCGCCTACCTCCGGAAGGGGTCGGATAGCCGCAACATCGAGACTGAAGAGAAGCTCCTTACGATCACGCTCGAGGAGTGCCTGGCGCTCCTGGCCCAACCAAAGCGACGTGGTCGTAACGCCCCGAAGCCGCCGCTGCGCGAGTTGGGTACCGATCCCGAGAGCGGGAAGACGATCTTCCTCAAGGACGGCAACTGGGGCCCCTATGTGACCGACGGGGAGTTCAACGCCTCGTTGAAGCGCGGCGACGCTGTCGAGGAGCTCACCGACGAACGGGCATCAGAGTTGTTGGCTGAACGACGTATGAAGGGCCCAGCCAAGAAGAAGCGTTGATTGGTGGCTGGCTGCGCCCGGCGATCGACCGCCCCCGGGTGGTCGACTCCTCTCCCATAGAATGGATGGGTGATTGGAGCGACGGGACGGGACCCGGGCGACCCCCGCCCCGGAGACGAGTTCACTCCCTTCCTGCCGCTGGCGGGTCGTCCGCCGCTACGTACCCGCCTGTTCGGCACTCCGGCATTTTTCCGCCTCTGGATGGCCCAGGTCGTCTCGGCGACCGGCGACTGGTTGGGACTTTTAGCTATCTCGATCCTGGCCATCCGGCTGGGTTCGGGTAACGAGGGAGCTGCCCTCAGTCTGGTGCTAGCGGCCCGCATTGTTCCCGGGTTTTTCTTTGGTCCGGTAGCCGGCGTTCTGGTCGACCGGTGGGACCGCAAGCGCACCATGGTCACCTGTGATGTGGGCCGGGCCATGGTGATGCTGGCCCTGCCGTTCGTGGACACCCTGGTCGGCTTGTTCGTCGCCTCGCTTTTATTGGAGGCGTTCACCATGCTGTGGGGTCCTGCCAAGGAGGCATCGGTGCCTCACGTGGTCCCGGCCGACCAGTTGGCCACGGCCAACTCCCTGTCGCTGGTCGCTGCCTATGGGACCTTTCCCCTCGGGGCGCTGCTCATGGCCCTGTTTGGGCGACTGTCCACGGCCCTGTTTGATTCGTCGTGGGCCGACAACGTGCGACTTGACGACATGGGCCTGGCCTTCTACGCCAACGCCCTCTCGTTCCTGGTCACCGGTTGGCTGATTCTGACACTGAATCTGCCTAAGCGTCCCCGGGCCGAGAAGGACGCTGCGAAGAGTCGCCGGGCCGCCCTGTCCCACCCGATCGCCGAGCTGCGCGAAGGCTGGAGGTTCGCTTTCGTGAACCCGGTGGTCCGCACCGTGAACATAGGTCTAGCCACCGGCCTCATGGGAGGCGGGATGTTGGTGCCTCTCGGGGCCATCTACGCCGACGAGGTCTTGGGTGCCGGAAAGTCGGGTCTGGGCGTACTCATTACGGCACTCGGTCTGGGTGTGGCCGCTGGCGTCGGACTTGTCTCACTGCTGCAGCGACGTCTCGACAAGGCCCGTACCTTCAGCAGGGCCCTGGTCGGCGCGGGGATCTTTCTGGCCTTGGCGGCGTCGATCAGCCAGGTTCACGTGTCGACGGCCATGGTGTTCGGGATCGGGATCTGTGCTGGGTCGGTCTACGTCCTCGGGTTCACCCTCTTGCACGAGAACGTGGACGACGACTTGCGAGGCCGAATCTTCTCGACCTTCTACCTGCTGGTCCGGGGCTGTGTGCTACTGGCCCTGGTCGTCGGGCCGCTCATGGAGGATCTACTAGACCGGCTATCTAGTGTCCTGTGGAACCGCCACGTGGAGTTGTTCGGCGTGGGAATAGATGTGCCTGGGGTGCGCCTGACACTGTGGTTGGCTTCGCTGATCATCCTGGCGTCAGGGGCGCTGGCCGTCGGCTCGCTGAAAGCCGGCGTTCGCCGCGGGGAGGATGTGCCGTGATTGGTCGGTTCATCGCCGTCGAGGGGGCGGACGGCACGGGCAAGAGCACCCAGGCCCGGTTGTTGGCCGAACGCCTTGGGGCGCTGTTCACCAGAGAACCCGGGGGAACGCCGCTGGGTGAGCAGATCCGCGATCTGGTGCTGGACCCGGCTGGCGAGGCCCCGGTGGATCGGGCCGAGGCCCTACTGATGGCAGCCGCCCGAGCACAGCACGTGGACCTGGTGGTGGCACCCGCCCTGGCTGCCGGCCGTGACGTGGTATCGGATCGCTACGTGGCATCGTCGATCGCGTACCAGGGCCATGGTCGTGGGCTTGGTGCCGGGTCGGTCGCCGAGGTAAACGAGTTCGCCACCGGCGGGTTGGCTCCCGATCTGGTGGTCCTGATCGAGGTGGCGGCGCCGGTGGCCGGCAGCCGACTGGGTGAAGACCGCGAAGGGGAGTTGGACAGGATCGAGCAGGCCGGCGACGACCTGCAGGGGGTGGTGGCTGACGCGTACCGGGCAATGGCGATCGCCGACCCGGACCGCTGGGTCATCATCGACGGTGACGGCACGGTCGACGAGGTAGCGGACCGGGTAGCCGCGATGGTCGACGATTGGTTGAATCCGCGGTGGGATTCGTGACTGCCAGCACTGGTGCATTGGCCGTCACCACCCTGCTGGACGAAACGGCGCTTTGGGCCACGGTCGTGGGTCAGGAGTCGGCGGTGGCGCTGCTGCGTCGGGCCGCCGAGCACCCGGTCCACGCCTACCTGCTGATAGGGCCTCCGGGGGCCGGCCGGGCCGAGGCGGCAAGGGCCTTCGCCGGTTCACTGTTTGCTGGGAACGGGTTAGCCGGTCCACCCATTGGAGCTGAGGAGGGTGGATCTGCCGAGGAGGGGAATCGACATCGGGGTCTGGCCGCCGTCGGGCGCCATCCCGACCTGATCCTGGTGGAGCCTGAGGGCCGGGCACTGCTGGTGGCCGACGCCGAGCGGATCACCGTGGAGGGCTGGCGGTCGCCTATCGAGGCCGCCCACAAGGTCATCGTGGTTGACCGCTTTGACACTGCCGAACCGTCTGCGGCGGCCAGCCTGCTCAAGACGATCGAGGAGCCACCCGCCTCGGCGGTGTTCGTCCTGCTGGCCGAGGAGGTGCCTGACGAGCACGTGACCATCGCCTCCCGCTGTATCCGTGTCGACCTACCCCCGATACCCGATGTCGTGGTGGCTGAGACTCTGCTAGCCGACGGGGTGTCCGCCGATCGGATCACCGGGTTGGCAGAAGCCGCGGCAGGCAGCGTGACCCGGGCTCGGCTACTGGCCGCCGACCCGGCTTTCCTAGGCCGACGGGATGCCTGGCATTCCGTGCCCGATCGGTTGGACGGGTCGGGCGCTTCGGTGGCCGTACTGGTCACCGAGCTGCGGGAGCTCATCGACGCTGCCCAAAAGCCGTTGGAAGCCCGTCATCGAGAGGAGATTGAGGCCCTGACAGAGCGCGAGGAGGCGTTCGGTACCCGTGGATCTGGTCGCCGTGAGCTGGGAGAGCGTCAAAAGCGGGAGGTCCGACGGCACCGCGATGACGAACTCCGCTTCGGCCTAGCCACCCTGAGCCGCGCCTACCTGGCGCGGGTCGGCCTGTTGACAGAGAACCTCTGCGCAGAGGTTCTGTCTTCAGGGTCCGAGGCGTTCCTGTCGGCCACCGAGCGGATCACCGAGGCCACTGGTGATCTGGTTCGCAATCCCAACGAGACCCTGCTGCTTCAGGCCCTCCTTCTGGACTTGCCGTCGGCCGATGCTTTGGCCGAGCCGCTCCGGGCCGTCGGGGTGGACCTGGAATGATCCTCGCCGACCCCTCTCCGATGGATGGGTCGTTCCATCTGCTGGACGACCCGGACCACCGAGAGCGTTGTCGGCAGGTGTTGGATGCCGAGGGCGCCTTGGTGCTCGAAGGCTTCTTCACCGCCGAGGCGGTGGCCAGGGTGGTGGCTGACTCAGCGCCCCGGGAGGCCGAGGCGTACTACGCCGCGTCGACCCACAACGTGTACCTAACCCCGCCGGACCCCGCGCTGGCTGCCGACCACCCGTTCAACCGTCAGGTGGTGTCGTCCAAGGGCCTGATAGCCGACGACCAGATTCCGGACGACTCCCCGCTACGGACCGTTTACGACGACCCTTCCTTCCGGGAGTTTCTGTGTGCGGTACTGGGTATCGACGCCGTCTATCCGTACGCCGACGAGCTGTCGTCGATCAACGTCCACTTTGCGGCCCACGGACGTGAGCTGGGCTGGCACTTCGACAACTCCTCCTTTGCCGTGACCATGCTGCTCCAGGCCCCCGAGGCCGGTGGAGCCTTCGAGTACGTGGCCGGGGTGCGCGACGCCGATGCCGGAGAAATGGCGTTTGGCACGGTGGGAGCGGTGCTCGACGGCGACTATTCCGTGGAGACGCTGGCCTTCGCTCCCGGCGACCTAGTTCTGTTCCGGGGACGCAACGCCATGCACCGGGTGACCTCGACCGAGGGCTCGGTGACCCGCCTGCTGGTGGTATTCGCGTTCAACGACCAGCCGGACGTGGCCCTTTCGGATTCGGCCCTGCAGACCTTCTACGGACGAACGTCCTGAACGTCCAGCGTCCCGGCGGGCCGGTCCACTATTCGGGCGTCACGTAGGCGGCGGTCAGTCCACCGTCCACGGAGAAGTCGGTCCCGGTCACGTACGACGATTCGTCAGACGCCAGAAACAGGGCCGCTGCCGCGATCTCGGCCGCCTCGCCGAAGCGGCCCATGGGTACATGCACAAGGCGACGTTGCCGCATCTCTTCGGTGTCCAGGTACGACATCAGCAGTTCGGTTCGCAACGGTCCCGGACACAGGGCATTGACCCGGATGTCTTCCCGAGCGTGGGTTACCGCAAGCTCGCGGGTCATGGCCAGCACCCCGCCCTTGGACGCTGTGTACGCCAGCTGTGGTGTGGCGGCTCCCACCAGGGCCACGAAGCTGGCTGTGTTGATGATCGACCCGCCACCGGATCGACGCAGCGCCGGGATGCCGTGACGGCAGCCGAACCACACGCCCTTGAGGTTGACGTCCATGGTCAGGTCCCAGACGGCCTCCTCGGTGGATTGGGCGTCGCCGTCGGCAGCGAGCATGATCCCGGCGTTGTTGAAGACCACGTCAAGGCGTCCGAAGGCCTCCTCAGCGTCGTTGATCGCTGCGGCAACCGATGTTTCGACGGCCACGTCAGCGGTCAGCCCGACGGCCGTACCCCCTGCCTCGGTGATCTCGTCTACCACGTGGGCCGCGCTGTCACTGTCCCGGTCGACCACCGCCACGGCAGCGCCCTCGGCGGCGAACAGCAGCGCCGACTCCCGTCCGATGCCGGCCGCCGCGCCGGTGATGAAGGTGGCCTTGCCGGCAAGTCGTCCCATGGTGGTCTCCATAGGCCGAGCATCGCACATCTGCACTGTGCCAAGACCGGGTCGCTCTGACAGGCTGTGGAGATGGCGCTAGCGGACTACTCAGAGGTAGTACGCGGTGCCTCCCACCACGACTGCCCGGGTACCTGTGCTTGGGAGGTCGTCCTGGAAGGTGGTCGGGTCGTGCGGCTGCTGAGCGTGGAGGATCACCCGTTCACGGCAGGTGAATTGTCCATCAAAGTGAACCGTTACCTCGACCGGGTCCATGACCCGGATCGGCTACTCACTCCGCTGAACCGGATCCCCGGCACCCCAAGGGGCGAACCGACCTTCGGATTGTTCGGAAGGTGGGGCCCGGGAGTCAACGCCCAGACCAACTCGACGGTTGGCCGACGGCTCGGATCGGTCGCCTTTCATGACACGCTGCTGGAGGTTGCGGGACTGCCTGAGCGGCATGACCCGGTGAGGGCGGAGGGAACATGGCTACGACGGTGACAGTGACCGGCACGGGAACCCCGATCCCTACGCCCGACCGGGCTGGACCGGGGGTTCTGGTGGCCTGGGAGCCTTCAGACGGTGGCGATCCGATCCGTATCCAGGTGGATGCGGGTCGGGGCACGGTGATGCGTTTGCTGGGTGCTGGCACGAGTCCGGGTGGGCTCGCCGCCGTGCTGTTGACCCACCACCATTCCGATCACCTCGTCGGGCTGGACGACGTGCTGCTGACCCGATGGGTCATGGACCGCGACCAGAACCTGCCGGCCCTTCCGGTGGTCGTGCCGGCGGGCCCCTGTGTTCGGTTCGTCGAGGGTCTGGCCGACCGGTGGTCTGAGGATCTCGAGGTGCGCCTAGCCCACACCGGGCGCCAGCAAGGTCCCCGGGTCGACGCCGTGCCCTTCGACTACCCGGCAGTGCCCACCGAGGTCTGGCGATCCGGTGATGTCCGGGTGGTGGCCGGTCAGGTCCGTCACGAACCGGTGCACCCGGCTGTCGGCTTTCGTATCGAGACGCCAGACGGGGTGGTGGTGATCTCGGGCGACACCCTGGTGTGCAACGAGATGGCCGAGCTGGCCGCCGGAGCTGATGTGCTGGTCTACGAGGCGATGCGGTTCAGCGAGATCCAGAAGCTAGAGGAGCACCGGAGGTTCATTCTCGACTACCACGCCGACACTGTGGAGATTGGCTGCCAGGCTCAGGAACTCGACGTGCCGACCCTGATGCTCACCCACCTCATCCCGCCTCCGACGTCGGCGGCAGACGAGGCACTTTTTGTCGATGAGATCCGACGTGGTGGCTATGAGGGCGAGGTCGTGGTGGCCCGGGATCTCACGTCAGTCACTCTCGGTTAATCCCGCCACATGGTCGCCGGGTTCGACGTCGGCGGTCCGGGTCACCGAGCCGCAACCGGTTAAGGGGGGCCACAGCACCACGTTGGAGACAGTAGTGAGGAACGGTCGGTCAGGCGTCGTGGAGGACGAACCGGATCCGCTTGAAGCCCTTCCCCTTTGACTCGGTCTTGACTACCTCGAGGCGACCTACCTGACCGGTGGATGACACATGGGTACCGCCGTCGGCCTGCTTGTCTAGGCCAACAATGTCCACTACCCGGATCTCCGTCACCGAGGCGGGAACCAGACTGACCTTGGTGCGGATGAGCTCGCGGTCCAGCACGGCGGCACCGCGAGCGATGAATGACACCTCGATGGGCCGGTCCGCAGCGATCTCGGCGTTGCACAGAGACTCGACTTCTGTCGCAAACCCCTCGGGTAACTGGTCGACCTCGAAGTCCATTCGGCCCGAGAGGGCATCCATGTTGCCGCCGGTCACCACCCGCTTCCAGTGCTTCCACATGACGCCGCACAGAACATGCATTGCGGTGTGGGTACGCATCATCTGGCGGCGTCGTTCGTCATCCACCTCGCCAGCCACCGGGGTTCCGACGGTGGGGATCGGACCGGCCACCGTGTGCAGGAGGTGTCCGTCGATGGTCCGAACGTCGGTGACGGTGGCCGCACCGGTGGCCCACACCAGATGGCCGGTGTCATGCGGCTGGCCTCCGCTGGTGGCATAGAAGGCCGTGCGGTCCAGTTCAATCCGATTACCGTCCACGGCCACCACCTCAGCTTCGAATGACCGGAGCTCCGCGTCGCGCAGGTAGAGACGTTCAGTCACGGGCTTGTTCCTGCGGTTCGGGCTACATCGATGCGGAGTTCTCCCGCTAGCACCGTCCACGCCAGGGGAGTCAGTCCCGCGCCGTCGGCCGGCCAGGTACTCGTCGAATCACAGCTGTCCACGAACACACCGTCTCCGGTCGCGCCACCGTCGGTGTCCCACTGGACTAGGCATCCGGTACTACCCGGGACCCGGGCTGACACGGCGACCCAGCCGACGGTCGGATCATCGCCGTGGTGATGGACCCAGATTGGGAGCTCGTTGCCCACCAGGTCGGGGAAGGGAACGGGTCCGTTGTCGGCAATCTCGGCGGCCAGGTTGGCAGCGTGGATGCCCCGGAAGTCGGGGTCGCCCAACTGCACCTCGATGGCGTCCGACGATCCGGCGAGCTGCAGGACAACCACCAGGGCTCCCAGAGCGCCGGCGAGACCGACCGCTGTCACGATCAGGGCCCGTTTCATGTTGAGCTGGAGTCCTCGGGCCACGGTCACTGGATGTGGTTTCCCTTCTCAGCTTCGGTGGGTGGGCAGTCAGTGGGCTGGGGTGGACGTCACACCTCCCCAACGGGAGGGCTATCAGGACCCGAGCCTAGGATCGACCGGTCGACGTCGGCGGATGCGCGCCGGCTGGAATCGTCGGGAGGCGACCGGGTGGATCTGTTCGAGTACCAGGGAAAGCAGTTCTTTGCCCGCTACGGCATGCCCGTCTCTGACGGTGAGATTGCCTTCACGGTGGACGAGGCGGTGGCTGCGGCCGAACGTCTCGGTACCCCGGTCATGGTCAAGGCCCAGGTCCACACCGGCGGGAGGGGAAAGGCCGGTGGCGTCAAGTTCGCCGCAACAATCGACGACGTGCGTACCCACGCCACGTCCATCCTCGGCTTGGACATCAGTGGCCATGTGGTAGGGCGGGTTTGGATTGAGAAGGCGTCCGATATAGCCGAGGAGTACTACGCCTCGTTCACCCTGGACCGGTCAGCCAAGAAGCACCTTGGCATGCTGTCAGCTGAAGGCGGCGTGGAGATTGAGACGGTGGCCGAGAAGAACCCCGACGCCATCGCAAAGGTGTGGATAGATCCGGTGGACGGGCTCGACGAGACCACGGCGCGCGAATGGGTGATCGCCGCCGCCCTACCTGAAGCTGCCTTCGAAGGAACGGTGGCCATCCTCCAGCAGCTCTACACGGCCTACGTCGAGGGTGACGCCGACTTGGTCGAGATCAACCCGTTGATCCTGACCCCCGAGGGTCGAGTCCACGTGCTGGACGCCAAGGTCACACTCGACGCCAACTCAACGTTCCGCCACGAGGACTACGCGGCCTTCGACGAGACCCAGACCCGCGACGAACGCGAGACGGCGGCTCATGCCCGGGGTCTGCAGTACGTGGGGTTGGACGGCTCGGTAGGCGTGATCGCCAACGGTGCCGGCCTGGCCATGTCCACGGTCGACGTGGTCAACCAAGTGGGCGGCAGCCCGGCGAACTTCCTGGACATCGGCGGCGGCGCCAACGCCGATGTCATGGCCGGAGCACTGGAGGTCATCAACAACGACCCGGCCGTGCGGTCCATCTTCATCAACATCTTCGGAGGCATCACCCGTGGCGAGGAAGTCGCTAACGGCATTGTGGGCGCCCTCGAACGGGTTGACATCGACGCCCCGATCGTCATCCGCTTGGACGGCACCAACGCCGACGAGGGTCGGGCCATCCTCGAACCACACCTGTCCGACAGTCTGCAGATGGCGCCCACCATGCTTGAGGCGGCCCGTCGGGCCGTGGGTCTGGCCAGTGCGGGTTACGACGAGGGGAGTGCCCGATGAGCATCTTCGTCGACGTCGACACGAAGGTCGTTTACCAAGGCCTGACCGGCAGCCAGGGTCGCTATTACGGCCTGTTGAATCGTGACTACGGCACGCAGGTCGTAGCCGGAACCAATCCCCGTAAGGCCGGAACCGACGTGGATGGCATCCCCATCTACGCCTCGGTCGCCGAGGCGGTCGCCGAGACTGGGGCTACGGCCTCGTGCATCTTCATTCCGGCCCCCGGCGTGCGCGACGCCGTGCTGGAGGCTGCCGAGGGTGGTGTGGAGTTCATCGTGGCCATCACCGAGGGTGTACCGGCCCACGACGAGGCCGAGTTCTACAACCGGCTGAAGCGCGACCATCCCGGTGTCCAGATGCTGGGCCCCAACTGCCCGGGCATCATCTCGCCGGGACAGGCCAACATCGGCATCACCGCCGGCCACATCGCCCTGCCCGGCGGACCGGTCGGCATCGTGAGCCGATCAGGCACGCTTACCTACCAGGCGCTGTACGAACTCAAGGAGAAGGGCATCGGCTGCACCACGTGCGTGGGCATTGGTGGCGATCCCGTTCCGGGCACGTCGTTCATCGATTGCCTCCGGGCCTTCGAGGCCGACCCTGAGACGAAGGCCGTGATGATGATCGGTGAGATCGGAGGGTCTGCCGAGGAGGAGGCCGCCGAGTTCATTGCCGAACACATGACCAAGCCCGTGTCGGCTTACGTGGCCGGCGTGACGGCGCCCGCAGGAAAGAAGATGGGCCACGCCGGTGCCATCGTCTCTGGTGGACGGGGCACAGCGGCCGCCAAGATGGAAGCCCTACGCGATGCTGGTGTGCGGGTGGGTCTGAACCCCACCGAGGCTGGCGAACATATGGCTGACATCGTCTCTGAAATGGGTGGCTGAGCGGGCCACTGAGCCGAACCGCCCGGAAGCCGTCCGAACTGTCGCTGGTACGGTCGTCAACATGTCGCTGGCGGTACTGGTCTCGGGTACCGGTTCGATCCTGGATGCCATGGTCGACGCCGGCCTGCCCGTGGCCCTCGTGGTCTCGGATCGACCGTGCACCGCGGTTTCGCGGGCCGCTGGACACGACATCGAGACGGTGGTGATCCGCCGCCACTCCTTCAGCGATGACTTCGACCGTGACAGCTATTCAGCCATGCTGGCTGACTGGCTGGGCGAACGGGGTGTGACCTTGGTGGCCATGGCTGGCTTCGGCACCATCCTTGGTCAGCCCTTCCACGACCGCTTTGCCGGCCGGGTGCTCAACACCCACCCGGCCCTGTTGCCGGCCTTCCCGGGCTGGCACGGTGTGCGTGATGCCCTAGCAGCGGGTGTAGAGGTCACGGGTTGCACCGTCCACCTTGCCACCCTCGAGGTGGACGCCGGTCCGATTCTCGCCCAGCAGGAGGTGCCCGTCTGTCCCGACGACGACGAGGTCTCGCTGCATGAACGCATCAAGGTGGTCGAGCGTCGCCTGTACGTCGACACCCTGCGGGCGGTCCTCGATGGCGATATCTCGCTCGAATCGGTCCAGTCTCGATCCGCATCCGCCTCTGAGCCCGCAACTAAAGGAGCCACCTCGTGAGCCCCGCCACCAAGCCCAGTTCCCGTCGTGCCCTGCTCTCTGTCTACGACAAGGTGGGCATCGTGGACCTGGCCCGTGGCCTGGTGGATCTGGGGTGGGAACTGGTGTCCAGTGGCGGGACGGCATCACTTCTGGCCGGCGAGGGCATTCCAGTGATCGAGGTGGCTGAGATCACCCAGGTGACAGAGATGCTGGGTGGGCGGGTCAAGACTCTCCACCCGATGGTCCACGGAGGGATCCTGGCTGACCGATCCGACCCGTCCCACGTGCGCGACCTGCGAGAGCGGGGCATCACCCCCATCGACCTGGTGGTGGGGAACCTCTACTCGTTCTCGTCGGATCCGCACATCGAACTGATCGATATCGGTGGGCCGACCATGGTCCGTGCCGCGGCCAAGAACCACGCCCACGTCGGCGTGGTCGTGGACCCGGCCGACTACGACGGTCTGTTGGCTGAACTGCGGGCTGACGGGTCGCTATCGGATGCGACCCGCCACCAGCTGGCCCGGGAGGCGTTTGCTCACACTGCGGCTTACGACGCCGCGATCGTCCAGTGGTTCGACGGACCGGATTCGGGCAGGCCCGACGCGGACGGGTCTGGTGCCAGTGATCCCGATCCGCTCAAGCCGTCGATGCATCTGGCGCTGGAGCGCGTTCAGGACCTCCGCTACGGCGAGAACCCCCACCAGGTGGGGGCCCGGTACCGCACAGTCGGTTCGTCGGGATGGTGGGATACCGCGGTGGTGCACGGCGGCAAGGCCATGTCGTATCTGAACCTGTTGGACACTGAGGCGGCGTGGCGTCTGGTCCACGCCCTGGGTGATCCTGGTGTGACAGCGGGTGCCGACGAGCCGACGGCGGTGGTCATCAAGCATGCCAACCCGTGCGGGGCGGCGGTCGGTGTTGACATCGCCGAGGCCTACGTGGCGGCCCACGAGTGCGACCCGGTCTCGGCGTTCGGCGGGATTGTGGCCGTCAACCGACCGGTGACCTTGGCCATGGCCGAGTCGCTGTCGACGGTGTTCACCGAGGTGGTGGTGGCACCAGACTATGAATCCGATGCCCTAGCCCACCTCCAGCAGAAGGCCAACCTACGGATCCTTGAGGCCGAGCCGCCCACCTGGCCGGAACTCGACGTACGGGTCATCGACGGAGGTCTGCTGGTCCAGACTGCTGACCGGCTGGTCGCCGAGCCGTCCCAGTGGCAGGTGGTGACCGAGCGAGAACCCACAGTTGGGGAGTGGGCCGATCTGGTCTTCGCTTGGCGGGTAGCTGCCCGGGTCAACTCCAACTCCATCGTGCTGGCTAAGGGCCTTCGGGCGGTGGGTATCGGCGCCGGCCAGCAGAACCGCCGCGATGCCGGACGGATCGCCGCGGACAAGGCAGCCGGGCGGGCCGCTGGTGGCGCATGCGCCAGTGACGCCTTTTTCCCGTTTCGTGATGGCCTGGACGCGGCGGCCGAGGCGGGGGCCAGCGCGGTGGTCCAGCCCGGCGGGTCGATACGTGACGATGAGGTGATCGCGGCGGCGAACGAACAGGGTATGGCCATGGTCTTCACCGGGGAACGGCACTTTCGCCACTGATCGGCGCCAGGCAAAGGGCCGGGCGGGCGCCGATAGCGTTCCCGCCCATGAGTGCACAACTTCTCGAAGGAGGACCGGTCGCTAAGGCTGTCCTCGACGACGTCCGTATCCGGGTCGACGCTCTGAAGGCCGCCGGGATTACCCCGGGCCTGGGCACCATCCTCGTTGGGGACGACGGGGCGAGCGCCGGCTACGTCCGCAAGAAGCACGAGACCTGCGAGTTGGTGGGCATCGCGTCCCACCACATCCAGGTGGTGGCCGGCGACCCTCCGGCGGCCCTCGACGAGGCGGTGGCAAATTTCAACGAGGATCCGACGGTCCACGGCTACATCATCCAGCATCCGGTGGCCGACGGTTTCGACTTCAACGCCGCCCTGTTGGCCATGGATCCGGCCAAGGACGCCGACGGCCTGCACCCCACCAATCTGGGTCGCCTCGTCCTCCAGGAGGACGGCCCCGTGCCGTGCACCCCGGCGGGCATTCAGGCCCTGTTCGTCCACTACGACATCGAGATCAGCGGGAAGCATGTGGTGGTTATCGGGCGTGGCCCGACTCTTGGTCGACCCCTGTCTCTGCTCCTGACCACCAAGGCACCGGGGGCCAACGCCGCAGTGACCGTGGTGCACTCGGCGGTGCCCGACCTGGCCGATCTGACCCGTGAGGCCGACATCGTGGTGGCCGCCCTAGGCGTGCCGTCCTTTGTCCAGCCCGAGATGGTCAAACCCGGTGCGGTCGTGGTGAGTGGCGGGATCTCCTGGGAAGGAAAGAAGCTTTTGGCCGACGTCGACGAGTCGGTCGGCGAGGTCGCCTCGTGGATCACGCCGCGCCTTGGTGGCGTGGGGCCGACCACTGTGGCCATGCTCCTTCGCAACACTGTCGAGGCCGCCGAACGCGCCTGAGGCTCAGGCCGAGCCGGTTCGGTTCGGCACCAAGCGCGACCCCGTCTGACGCATCGACCGCCGTCCGGACCAGACGGGTCCCTCGGGGCCTCGAATCGGTAGGGTCAAACCATGGCAGACAAGATCACCATGGGTGTCGACGGCGCTTTGCAGGTGCCCACCGATCCGATCATTCCGTTCATCGAAGGCGACGGCACCGGCATCGACATTTGGCCGGCGGCCCGCCTTGTATTGGACGCCGCCGCGGCTAAGCACGGCCACACCGTGGAGTGGAAGGAGGTCCTCGCCGGTGAGAAGGCCTACAACGAGACCGGTGACTGGCTTCCCCAGGAGACGGTCGACATCTTTTCCGAGTACCTGATCGGCATCAAGGGCCCGCTGACCACGCCGATCGGCGGTGGATTTCGCAGTCTGAACGTGGCCCTTCGCCAGATTCTTGACCTATATGTGTGCCTCCGCCCGGTGCGTTGGTTCCAGGGTGTCCCATCGCCGGTGAAGCACCCTGAACTGGTCGACATGGTCATATTCCGTGAAAACACGGAGGACATCTACGCCGGCCTTGAGGTCGAGGCCATGACGCCCGACGCCCTCAAGTTGCGCGAGCTTCTCGAGGACGCCTTCGGGTGGCGGATCCGTGAGGATTCAGGCATCGGTATCAAGCCGATCTCCAAGACCGGTTCGCAGCGCCTTCAGCGGGCGGCCCTGCAGTACGCGGTGGATCGCGGGCTTCCCCGGGTCCACTGGGTACACAAGGGCAACATTATGAAATTCACCGAGGGCGCTTTCCAGAAGTGGGGCTACGAACTGGTCCGCGAGGAGTTCTCTGACGTGGCGGTGGGCTGGGACGACTGTGACGGCGACCCGGGCGATCGGGTCCTCGTGCAGGATTCCATTGCCGACATAGCCCTCCAGCAGGTGCTGACCCGACCGGCAGAGTTCGACGTGATCGCCACCATGAACCTCAACGGCGACTATCTGTCTGATGCCTTGGCCGCGCAGGTCGGGGGAATCGGCATTGCCCCGGGTGGCAACGCCAACTACGTCACCGGGCACGGCATCTTCGAGGCCACCCACGGCACGGCGCCCAAGTACGCCGGACAGGACAAGGTCAACCCGTCATCGGTGCTTCTGTCGGGCGTGCTCATGTTCGAACACATCGGGTGGCAGGATGCGGCCGATGACATCGTTCGAGCCGTGGAGTCGGCAGTGACCGACAAGGTCGTGACCTACGACTTCGCCCGCCTGATGGACGGTGCGACCGAGGTGAAGTGCTCGGAGTTCGCCTCGGCCGTCGTCGACCGGCTCTGAGTACGCGACCCGGGCACCTCGTGCCCGAGAGTGTGGTGCGTCGCGGAGGACGGCTGATCTGGCGGTCACTGCGTCTGCATCCGTGGTCCCATGCGGCGGCCATCATGGGGGCCAACGTGTTCGCCCTAGCCGTGGTGGGCTTCACGGTGGTGATCGGTCGGATCACCGACGAGGTGATCGTCCCTGGGCTGGATGACGACGGCGTGTCGCGACGCTCGCTGCTGATCGCTGTGGCCGTGGTGGTAGCTGTCGGGGTGGTCAGGGCCCTGTCGATCATGGTTCGCCGCTGGTTCAACATGCTGGCCACCGTGAGTACCCAGCGCACGTGGCGTGAGGCGGTCACCGACCGGTTCCTGGATGTGCCCCTGGCCTTCCACCGGGCTCGGCCCGCTGGCCAGTTGCTGGCCCACGCCGATGCCGACGTGGAGGTAGCGACCTCGATGCTCAAGCCGTTGGCCTTCTCGTTGTCGGTGATCGTGCTGGCTGTGGCATCCCTCGTCAGCCTCCTGGTTGTTCACCCGTGGTTCGCTTTGGTGGCCGTGGTGATGTTTCCCACGTTGACTCTTCTGAATCGGCGATTCACCCGGAAGGTGGAGGCTCCGGCCGCCGCCGGACAGGAGGCCGTTGGCGTCTTGTCAGGCATTGCCCACGAGAGCTTGGATGGCGTTCTGATCGTCAAGACGTTGGGTCGGGAGGCCGCCGAGGTGGACCGATTCTCCGATGCGGCCAATGACCTCCGGAACCACCGTCTGGCGGTTGGCAGGCTCCGCTCGAGATACGCCCCCCTCTACTATTCGCTGCCCCAGATCGGGATCATCGTCCTGCTGCTGGTGGGGGTGTGGTTGGTCGACAGCGGCTCGGTGACCATTGGCGAGGTGGTCCGGGCCATGTCGTTGTTCAGCATCCTGACCCTGCCCATGGAGATCCTGGGGTTCCTGTTCCAGGAGATGCCCCGGTCCGTGGTGGCTATGGATCGGATCGACGGGGTGCTGGCCGAGGCGATCGAGCCCCGGCCCGAGGCCAGCACGGGTTCCGCCCGACATGACGCAGGACCGGTTGTCGTCGAGTTCGAGGCCGTGGCCTTCACCCATCCCGACGGTCTCGAGGTGCTCCGTGACCTCGACCTGCGACTAGAGCCCGGCGAGTCGGTGGCCCTCGTCGGCGCCACGGGCTCGGGAAAGAGCACGGTGGTGGCTCTGCTGGCCGGCCTGGTACCCCCAAGTAGCGGCGAGGTCCGCATTGGAGCTAAGGCGACCACCACACTGGGTCCCGAGGGGGTGGCCGTCTCGGTGGCCACCGTCCTCCAGGAGACATTCCTGTTCGCTGACACGGTTCGGGCGAACCTGACGCTGGGTCGCGATGTAGGCGACGAGGAGTTGGCTGCTGCCCTGGACGTCGCGGCGGCCACTGATTTCGTGGCCGGCCTTACCGAGGGACTGGACACCGTGGTCGGTGAGCGGGGAGTGACCCTGTCTGGTGGCCAGCGGCAACGTCTGGCTATTGCCCGGGCCCTGCTCCGACGCCCCGCCGTGCTGGTGCTGGACGATGCCACGTCGGCCATCGACCCGGTGGTCGAGGCGGGGATCCTGAACACACTGCGTCGCCCCACCGATCACGAGTCGGATCGGCTAGTGGCGGGCTCCCCACTGGCGCGTCCCACCCTCCTAGTGGTGGCCCATCGTCTGGCCACCATTCGGTTGGCCGACCGGGTGCTGTTCCTCGACGGCGGTCGGATCGCTACTTCGGGAACCCACGAGGAACTCCTCGAGGTGGAGGGCTATGCGGCTCTGGCTAGGGCCTACGAACTAGCGGGCGGGGTTTCGGTGGCGACTGGTTCGGTGGGCCCGACTGGGTCTAGACCGATCGGGGAGCCCCGGTGAGCGACGCTGATCCCCGTCGCATCGAGGGGGTGAGTGCCCTATCGGTGCTGCGCCGCGGCATGGCGGCCTCGCCCGAACTGCGGGTGGGCCTTCCCCAGACGGTGGCCATGGCGATGTCAGTGGCCGGAGGAAAACTTCTGGTACCGCTGCTCATTCAGGCCGTGATGGACCTGTCGATCACCAACGACGGCATACACATGGGTCGAGCGGTGGCGCTCTGTGTTGGGGCCACGGTGCTGGTGGTGGCCAGCATTCAGTTGGGGAAGGTGACCTACTTTCGTCTCGTCCGCACCGCCGAGAACGTCCTGCTGGGCCTCCGGGTCCGCACGTTTGAACACCTCCACCGGTTGAGCCTGGCCGAGCACACGACATCACGGAAGGGTGTGCTCACCGCCCGGGTGACCAGCGACGTGGAGACGCTCACCCAGTTCGCCCAGTGGGGGGCCATTGCCTGGATTATCGACTCGGTCCAGATAGTCACCGTGCTGATCATCATGGCGGTCTACTCGTGGCAGCTGACTGTGGTGGTCCTGGTGCTGCACCTTCCGCTGCTGCCCATCCTGCGGTGGATGCAGTCCCGTCAACTGGTGGCGTACGAGGATCTTCGGACCCGGGTATCAGACACCCTTGGGATCGTTTCTGAGTCGGTCCACGGGGTCGAGGTGGTTCGGGCCTACGGCCATCGCGAGTCCATGCGGGGTCGGGTTCGAGCGGCCATTGACTCCCAGTTCGACCAGCAGATGAAGGCCGCCCGGTACTTCTCGCTGATCCTGCCGTTGAGCGACGTATTCGGGGTGACGGCTATTGCCGCGGTTATCGGCGCCGGCGTGTGGTGGGGCGATGCGTGGGGTGTGAGCTCAGGCCAGTTGGTGGCTTTCATCTTCCTGTGCAACCTGCTGGTGGCGCCAATCAGCGAGCTTGGAGAAGTGCTCGACCAGACCCAGACGGCGTTGGCCGGCTGGTGGAAGATCCTCGATGTGCTTGACACCGAGGTGGACCTGATCGATCCGTCCACACCACTGCCGCTGCCCGTTGGGGCACTGGCCGTGCGGGCCGAGGCAGTCGAGTTCCGCTACCGGACCGGTGGTCCGGTGCTCCACGGGATCGACGTCGATCTGGCCGCCGGCGCGTCGGTGGCCGTGGTGGGCGAGACCGGATCAGGAAAGACCACCTTCGCCCGCCTGCTGACCCGTCTGGCCGACCCCACCGGAGGCCGGATGCGCGTCGGTGGGGTGGACCTCCGGGACGCTTCGCCGGAGGATCGCCGTCGCTCTATTCGGATGGTTCCTCAGGACGGCTTCTTGTTCGACACGTCGGTCGCCCAGAACATCCGGTACGGACGGGTGGGCGCCACCGATGCCGACGTGATCGACGCGGTCGAGGCCCTCGGACTGACCGCTTGGGTGTCCGGTCTGGTGGACGGGATCGACACCCGGGTGGGTGAACGGGGCGAGGGGTTGTCGGTCGGTGAGCGCCAGTTGGTGGCCCTGGCGAGGGCGCAGCTAGCCGACCCCGGCCTGCTGGTGCTCGACGAGGCGACCTCGGCGGTGGATCCGGAGACCGAGACGACGTTGGAGCGGGCCATGGAGCGGCTGGCCGCCGGGCGAACCACGGTCAGTGTGGCCCACCGGTTGTCGACCGCCGAGCGTTCTGATTTGGTACTGGTGTTCGATGATGGTCGGATCGTCGAGTCCGGACCCCACACCGAACTGGTGGAGCGGGGTGGGGTCTACGCCGGCCTGTACGCCTCATGGCTGGGCGGCACCCGGCAACTGTCCTGATGGTGGCACCGCTCGATCCGGTGGCCGGTCGCAGGGCCACCGACTGGGACGACGTGGTGGCTCGCCTGCCGGAAATTGACCCCTGGCCACCGGACGGTCCGATCGTGCTGGTGGCCCCCCATCCCGACGACGAGTTGCTGGCCGCTGGCGCCACGCTGGCTGCGGCGTCCGACGCCGGTACAGAGATCCGGGTGCTGGCCGCTACCGACGGCGAGCTGTCCCATCCGCATCTGTCCGATGCCGGTCGGCGCGACCTAGTGGAGCGACGTCTAGCCGAAACTGCAGCGGCCTACGTGGCCGCGGGGATCGAGCCCACCCGAACGAGGCTGTCGCTACCCGACTTCGGTGCCCACGGGGATGCTGACGCCTGGGGCATCGCGCTCGCTGCAGGTCTAGTACCGCTGCTGGATGGAGCCTCCGTCTGTCTGGCGCCGTGGCCTAGCGACGGCCATCCGGATCACGACGTGTGCGGGCGGGTGGCTGCCATCGTGGCCGCCGACGCCGGCGTAAAATTGATTTCGTTTCCGGTCTGGTCATGGAACTGGGACGATCCCAGTGGCCCGCAGATTCCGTTCCCGCAGGCTGCCCGGTTCGACCTCGACAGTGACCTGCTGGACAGGAAGCGGGCCGGCATCGACGCCTACGCCAGCCAGATCCGATCGGAGGACGGACGCCGACCGGTGCTGCCGGCGGAGTTTCTGGCCCACTTCACCCGCCCCGCCGAGGTCTTCCTTCTCCCGCCCGATTGGCTGCCTGACGGCTGCTCCGGCCCTGGAACCTGAGCCCTCTGTCACCCGGGCGCGGTGGGGACCGCTCGGGAACCGATCGGTAGCCTCGGGTGTGACCTCCTGCGAGCAGGCCCCGCTTGCATTCCAGTAACCAGTAGTCCCAGAAACCCGTCTCCCCGAAATAGGAGCCCACCATGAGTGCCACACCCATTCGCGTCGCCGTCACCGGTGCCGCCGGTCAGATTGGCTACAGCCTCGTCTTCCGCATCGCCAGTGGTGCGCTCCTAGGTTCAGACCAGCCGGTCATCCTCCAGATGCTGGAGATCCCACCGGCCATGGGTGCGCTCGACGGCGTAGCCATGGAACTCGACGACTGCGCCTTCCCGTTGCTGGCCGGCATGGTCCTGAGCGATGACCCGGGTACCGCCTTCGAGGGTGCCGACGTGGCACTGCTGGTCGGCTCCCGCCCCCGGAGTGCGGGCATGGAACGCCAGGATCTACTCGAGGCCAATGGGGCCATCTTCACCGTGCAAGGTCGGGCACTGAACGATCACGCATCCGACGACCTGAAGGTTCTGGTGGTCGGTAACCCGGCCAACACCAACTGCCTCATCGCCATGAATAGCGCGCCGGACGTTCCCGATGAACGCTTCACCGCCATGATGCGTCTGGACCACAATCGGGCCATGACCCAGGTAGCTCAGAGGGCGAGCGTTCCAGTGGCCGACGTGTCCCGAATGACGATCTGGGGTAATCACTCGGCCACCCAGTATCCGGACCTGTTCCACTGCGAAGTGGGCGGCCGGTCGGCGGCGACCGTCATCGACGACCAGGCTTGGCTAGAGGGCGAGTTCATTCCCACTGTGCAGCAACGCGGGGCAGCCATCATCGCTGCCCGGGGCGCATCGAGCGCAGCGTCGGCGGCCAACGCGGCCATCAACCACGTACACGATTGGGTGTTGGGCACCGGTGAAGGTGACTGGGTGAGTATGGGTGTGCCATCCGACGGCAGCTACGGCGTGCCCGAGGGGCTGCTATGTGGCCTGCCCGTCACGTGCATAGATGGCCGCTGGTCGGTGGTGCAGGGTCTAGAACTTAACGAGTTCTCCCGTGCCCGGATCGACGCTTCGGTGGCTGAGCTGGAGTCCGAGCGCGAGATGGTCCGGGGCCTCGGCTTGGTCTAGGTCGAAGACTGCCGTTTCAACAGCTGGCGAACAGGTCGCCGAGGTCGTCGAGCACATCGCGGTTGGCGACCAGTGTGCGTGGATCACCGTGCAGGAGCAGATCGCCGTCGATTACCGCACGGAGCGGGTCCAGAGATCCGTCGGCCATGGCCAGGGCAGTGGCCCGTTCGGCCTGAAACGACACATCGGGTGCTTCGGCCGGGCCGGCATCCACCCGGATCTCGCCGTGGGCCACCGTCAGGTGCCACGCGGGGCCGTCAACCACCCGGTACTCCAAGACCAGGGTGATACCGGTGGACACCGTCCGTCCGCGGGCCGCGTCGGCCAGTGCCTCAATCCATGCATCGGTGAGCGGTTCGGCCATCTGTCAGAGCCTAGGAGCGGGCCACAGCCTGATGGGAGGGTAAGGGTCGGCCTGGTGTCGGTGGTCGGGTCGTCACGGCTACGGTCCCGTCCCAATGACGGAGCAGCGGGAAGTCGGCCGGGGACAGAAGACCTACGACTTCGGAACCGTGCGCGGTCGGTGGCTTCGCCTCGAGAACGCCGAGGACGTTCTGGACCTTATGGACCGTGAGACGGGGGCGGAGGGCGTGGTGGCCGTGATCCGCGATGCTGGGGCCACCTTCCTGGGCCCCATCTTCGACGAGTTGACCGGCGTGGTGTGCACGGGCGGGACCATCCGGAGCCATATCGGGATCATCAGTCGGGAATACCGGATCCCCGGGGTCATCGCCTTCGAGTTCGACACCGTGGGTGTCTCCGAGGGAGAACCCGAGGGCGCGGCTGAGCTGGCGAACGACACCGTGGTGGAGTTGGACGGGGCGGGCGTCGACGGTGTGGTCCGGACTGCGACCCCGTGAGCGAACCCGAGATCGACACGTCTGTGCGTGACCGGGTCAACGGTCGGATCCGGGCCATCAATCCGGTCACCCAGCGCCTGGTGGCCGAGCGCACGGCGTATTCATCCCAGCTCATTCCGGTCACCCAGTATGTAACGGTCTCGTGTATCGAGGCCTTCCTGCGGTATCCGTCGGCTGTAGAGGTCATCACCGCTGCCCGCGCCCCCGAGGAGATTGGGGCTATGGCACGCCGGCCCGGCTGCCAGGCCGACTCGGTGTTCCTGTGGGGAGTTGCCAACTTCTTCCTCATCGGCCGCAACGTCATGAACATGGTCGAGCCGACGATCGACGCCGGCTCGGCCGGTCTGGCCCGAGCCGACATGGTGCTGGATTTTTGGGCCCGGACCTCGCAGGCTTACCGCGGTGGCGCCCACCTCCACGCGGCGGAGGTGGGCGACCGTCTGGACGTGATGGACGTCGGGACGGTCAAGGCCCTGACCGCCGGGACGACGCCGGTCGATCACGAGCGTCGGGACCGGATCCGCCGGGCCAACGCCACCATTATCAACCACCTGTTCCTCCTCTACTTCGACACCCGGGTGGGGCACGGCGACACCGGGCCGTACCCCCTGGGTGACGGACGAACGCTGGTAGTACGCGACTACTTCCGACTGGGACGCAGCGACTTCGCGTGGTCCGGCGTGGCCGACGCCGTTCCGTTCTCCAACCTGACGGCTGCCCTCGTGCTGGACGAAGACGTTGACGTGTCGATTACCGACTATGGCACCACGGTGTCGTCGCCGGAGGACTATCTGGACCATCTGGTGGGCTTCGGCCTGTGGACTACTGACGGGGTGGGGCCTGATGGGGGATCGGATGGATCCCTCCGACCGCTGACCGATGACGATCTCGACCGGGTGGCAGCGGCTTGCCGGGCGGCTCAGAAGCAGCACTACCGCGACATCGTGGCCATGGAGCGGGACCAGCGGATCGCCTGTGGGGCCTACGTCTACTTCACCTTTCTACGACCCTTCGCCGAGTTGGCCGGGGTGGCCGACGAGATCGACTGGACGTGTCCGCGCGACACGCCCGACGATCTCTACCCGTTGGTAACCGCCGACGGTGATCCGCCGGACAGTGATCCCGACACCGATCCCTTCCCCCCCTACGAGTGAACCCGGTGTCCGGCCAGGGGTTACTTCACCGACGAGCCAGACGTTCCACGCCCAGCACCACGACCACGGCCAGACCGGCCAGCAGGACTGGTACCGCCAGTCCACCAGCCGTATCGGGCCAACCCAGCCCGGCACCTCCGACAGCGTCATCGGCGTGGCGACTCACGACCCCCACACCGTGGGGCCATGGCCATAACACCCGGCCAGAGCCGATGAGCAGGCCCACCATGACGGCCAGCACGTCGTCTGCCCGCTCGTCGAGCAGACGCGACAGCACCGTGGAGAAGCAGGAGAGGCCAACCACTGCTCCGGCTCCGAAGATCGCCGCGTCGGCCAGCATCCGCTCGTCGACGATGTCAATCACAGTGGCGTACATGCCCAGCATGAGCAGGAGGAACGATCCGGATATTCCGGGCAAGACCATGGCGCAGATGGCCACAGCGCCCGAAGCAAACAGGGCGAGCGCCGATGGATCGGTCACCGGGGGGCCCTGCCATCCGAGGGCCACGAACAGGGTGAGGCCGACGATCCCCGTGACGACTAGGCGCCAGACGGTCCATGCCACCTCTCGCTGGGCGACCATCACCGAGGCGGTCACCAGCCCGAGGAACAGGCCGGCCATGGGCTCCGGGTGATCGATGAGGGCACCCTCGACCACTCCGGCGAGCAGCGCCACGGCACCCAGCAGGCCGACCAGCAGCGGGATGATGAACGTCCAGTTGAGGCGGCGCAGTTGGAGGACGGCCCCCCGTAGGTCGCCTCGGACGAGGCGGCCGAGTCCTCGGGCGCCATCTCCGAGGCTGCCGATAAGGCGGTCGTAGATACCTGTGAGCAGGGCGATGGTGCCGCCCGAGACCCCGGGCACCACGTCAGCTGCTCCCATGGCCGCACCCCTCCCGACCATCCCCATCGCCTCCCGCAACCCGGGAGAGCGTTGCTGGCCGGTGCTCTCGCGGTGGCCGGCCCCGCTGTCCTGGCCGGTCATGTCGTAGGCGTCGTGTCGGCGACCAGATACGGACTGAGGCGGTCAGCCATGGTCGCTGGTAGGCGGGTGGGTCGACCGTTGCTCCCAGTGACCGCGGCGACCACCTCCTGGGTGGCTAGCAGGTGTTCGGTCCCGGTTTCGAGATCAGCCCGCAGAATCCGCTGCCCCCATCGTGACGAGGCACGTCGGATCTCCAGCACCTCGGTCTCCACGATCAGAGTGTCACCGCCCATCGCAGAGGCCAGGAACCTCGTGGCGATCTGGGTAACCACAAAGCGGTAGCCCTCGCCTTCTAAGCCTTGGAGGCCCAGACCGGCCTCGTCCAGCAGCTCAACCCGTCCGGTTTCGAACAACTGCACGTAGACGCTGTGGTTCAGGTGGCCGTAGGGGTCGAGTTCGTAGAAACGAACCTTCACAGGGTGGCGGTGGGACACGGCGGCGACGCTAGCCCCGCCCCCGGAGGTCACCGGTACCCTCGACGTCGTGACTGAACCGACGTCGTTTGCCGTCGAGATTTTCTCGGAATGCTTCGAGTCGACGGGTCTCGGTGCTGGTGCCGTCGACCGTGATGGGGAGACGGAAGCCCTACCGATCCTGCTGGTGGCGGGAGCTGATACCCACTGCACCAGTTGGACGCCGGCGCTCATCGAGCCCCTGACGGCCCTCGGCCACCGGGTGGTCCGCTACGACCATCGTGACAGCGGCCTGTCAACCAAGGTCCCGACGAATGTCGGCTACACCCTGGACGACCTGGCCAATGATGCACTGACCGTGATGGATGCCCACGGGATTGACCGGGCCCACGTGATCGGTCGATCCATGGGTGGCATGGTCGGCCAGTTGCTGGCGCTAGACCATGCCGACCGGGTGGCCACCCTGACCCTGGTCTGTTCGACCCCGGGCCTGGGTGACGATCGGCTTCCGATGGCCGCCGACTGGTTGGTGGATCGGATGACCGAGAGGTTGTTCGCCGAGCCTCCCGAGACCGGAGCGGCCCGGGCGGCGTGGATTGTGGAGCAGGGCGAGTGGTTCGCCGGGTCTCGTCACCCGGTGCCAACCACCGATCGGCTCCAGATAGCGGTGGCCGAGGTGGATCGCTGCTGGTACCCGGAGTCCGGCCACGGTGTGGCCGTCAGTGCTTCGCCGTCGCGTCTGGATCGT
This sequence comes from Acidimicrobiales bacterium, assembly GCA_030747595.1. Taxonomy (NCBI): domain Bacteria; kingdom Bacillati; phylum Actinomycetota; class Acidimicrobiia; order Acidimicrobiales; species Acidimicrobiales bacterium. The sequence goes on from JASLKK010000002.1 coordinate 56,112, forward strand.
CTGGATGGGATCGAGCGACCCACGTTGGTCGTGCACGGCACGGCCGATCCGGTGTTCAGCGTCGAGCATGCTCTGGCGCTCGCCGACGGGATCCGGGGTGCCGAGCTCTGGCTGGTCGAGGAACTCGGCCACGAGCTACCTGACGGCTTGGTGCCCGAACTGTTGTCGCGTCTCCGGATACATCTGAACCGGGCTAGTTGAGCCTGAACGCGAAGGCGACGCCCTTCCGGCGGGTGGAAGGACGCCGCCATCGCCGGGCCCGGTTTCGAGCCGTCGCGCGTCAACGTTCTCCGTGGCCCAGTAGGGCTCTGGTCGAGAGAGCGTGAGGGGACCAACTCGTTCGGCGGGCCTCGAACTCACCCGTTGGGCGGTGATCGGCAGGGCGGGCCCGTCGATGCCCCGAACGGGGCGATCGTTGGGGTCGGGATCGACGAGGGGGAGGGTTCAGGTTGCATGTGATCTCCTCCCCTTCACTCGTGGTTGCTGCCGTGTCCGTCCACCTCCAGATCCGCCGTATGCCCGGTGCCCCGGTCGGTGGAGCGTCGGGATGGTCGCGGAATCGGGTGGCACGTCAACCGTCGCGCCGGAGCATGCTTCTGTCAACCGGATGCATGATCGATTCTGGAGATGGGTTGTAACCCAGGCCTCCTAGAAGATCACCCCGGTGACCATGCCGAACATCCCGTCATTCCAATCCACATGGCTGAGGATTTGGCAGTGCCATACCCAGACACCGAGTTCGTCGGAACGGACCAGCACCGGATAGCGCTCGTCGGGCGCCACGTTGATGGTGTCGGCCAGGTACGGATGGTCGAGGGGGGGGGAAGCCGACCTTGCAGGGAGGCGGACATGATCCGATCCCCGGTGCCGGGTCAGCGTTGGCCGGCCAGCGCTCGGTTCTTGACCTTGGCCTTCATGTAGTCACGGTTCATGAAGGCAATGAAGTCCAGCGAGATCTCCTTCGGGCACGCCTCGGAGCACTCACCGTGGTTGGTGCACGAGCCGAAGAACTCCTCCATGGTTTCGACCATGGCCTCGGTCCGACTCCACCGCTCGGCCTGGCCTTGGGGTAGGAGTCCGAGGTGGCCGATCTTGGCCGAGGTAAACAACTGGGCGGCCGAGTTCGGGCACGCCGCCACGCAGGCCCCACAACCGATGCATGCCGCGGCGTCGAACGCCATGTCAGCGGCCACCTTGGGCACGGGGGTGAGGTTGGCGTCAGAAGCCGCCCCCGTGTTGACCGAGATGTAGCCGCCGGCCTCAATGATGCGGTCCAGCGGTGAACGGTCGACCGCCAGATCGCGCAGCACCGGGAAGCCGGCCGCCCGGAACGGTTCGATGACGATCTCGTCGCCGTCGCGAAACTCCCGCATGTGCAACTGGCAGGTGGCCGTGGCTTTCTGCGGACCATGCGCCCGCCCGTTGATCATCACGCCACACGTGCCGCAGATGCCTTCACGGCAGTCGCTCTCGAAGGCCACTGGCTCGTTGCCGGCATCGTTGAGCTGTTCGTTGAGCTGGTCGAGCATCTCGAGGAAGGAGGCATCGGTACTGATGGCCTGTTGGTGCACGTCGAAGCGACCGGCGTCGTCTGGCCCGTCCTGCCGCCACACCTTGAGGGTGACGTTGATAATGGTGCCGTGCTCTGAAGAAACTGGCCCTGAAGACATGTTGGTTTCCCCTGTTCCTCTCTGGCCCGGGCCTACTTGTAGGAGCGCTGTGCCAGCGCCACGTTCTCGAAGGTCAGTTCTTCGCGGTGGCGGGTCTGAGCCGTGCCCTCGCCGTTCCACTCCCAGGCCGCTACGTGGGCGAAGTTTTCGTCGTCGCGTTGGGCCTCACCCTCGGCCGTCTGGTGTTCTTCGCGGAAGTGGCCGCCGCATGACTCCTCCCGCTCCAGGGCGTCTCGAGCCATGAGTTCAGCTAGGTCGAAGAAGTCGGCCACCCGGCCGGCCTTCTCGAGGGACTGGTTGAGAGTCTCTGCGCTGCCCAGTACCCGTACGTTGGAGTGGAACTCGTCGCGCAGGGCCGGTATCTCTGAGAGGGCCTGGATGAGGCCGGCTTTGGTGCGACCCATGCCGATGTGTTCCCAGGTGATGCGACCGAGTTCTCGGTGGTAGTAATCGACCGACTTCGTCCCGTTGACGGACAGCCAGCGATTCTGCTCATCGGTCACACCGGCGATCGCCTCGGTGAACACAGGGTCGTTGGTAGGTACCGCAGACTGGCCGAGTAGGCCAGCCAGATCGTCACCGATGGTGTACGGCAGCACGAAGTAGCCGTCAGCCAGGCCCTGCATGAGGGCGCTCGCTCCGAGGCGGTTGGCGCCGTGGTCCGAGAAGTTGGACTCACCGATCGAGTACAGGCCAGGCACCGAGGTCATCAGGTGGTAGTCCACCCACAGGCCACCCATCGTGTAGTGGATGGCCGGGTAGATCCGCATCGGCTGCTCGTATGGGTTCTCACCGGTAATCCGGTGGTACATGTCGAACAGGTTCCCGTACTTCTCGGAGATGGCATCCACGCCGTCACGGGCGATGGCTGCCTGGAAGTCAAGGAATACGCCGTTCTTCAATGGGCCTACGCCCCGGCCCTCATCACACACAGTCTTGGCATTACGCGACGCCACGTCACGTGGTACCAGGTTGCCAAAGGCTGGGTACTTGCGTTCCAGGTAGTAGTCGCGTTCAGCCTCGGGGATCTCGGCGGCCATGCGTGCGTCGTCGTTTGCATCGGGTACCCAGATGCGACCGTCGTTGCGCAGCGATTCGGACATCAGGGTGAGCTTGGACTGGAAGTCGTCGCTGACCGGTATGCAGGTTGGGTGGATCTGTGTGTAGCAGGGGTTGGCGAAGAAGGCGCCCTTCTTGTGGGCCCGCCAGGCCGCCGTGACATTGCACATCATCGCGTTGGTGGACAGAAAGTAGACGTTGCCGTAGCCCCCGGTAGCCAGTACCACGGCGTGCGCCGAGTGGGGCGTGACCTCGCCGGAGACGAGGTCACGGGTGACGATGCCGCACGCCCGACCATCCTTCTTGACGACGTCGAGTAGTTCGGCGCGGCTGTGTAGTTCGACGGTCCCGGCGGCCACCTGGCGCATCAGGGCCGAGTAGGCGCCGATGAGTAGTTGCTGCCCGGTCTGGCCACGGGCGTAGAAGGTCCGAGACACCTGGGCGCCACCGAACGAGCGGTTGTCGAGCAGGCCGCCGTAGTCGCGGGCGAACGGTACGCCCTGGGCGGTGGCCTGGTCGATGATATTGACCGAGACCTCGGCCAGCCGGTGGACATTGGCCTCCCGGGAGCGGTAGTCGCCACCTTTGACGGTGTCATAGAACAGTCGGTGGACCGAGTCGCCGTCGTTTGGGTAGTTCTTCGCCGCGTTGATGCCGCCCTGTGCGGCGATCGAGTGGGCACGTCGAGGGCTGTCGTGGAAGGTAAAGGCCTTCACCCGGTACCCCAACTCGCCGAGCGAGGCAGCTGCCGACGCACCGGCCAAACCAGTACCGACGACGATCACATCGAACTTGCGCTTGTTGTTGGGGTTGACCAGATTCATTGAGAACTTGTGGTTCTCCCACATGTCGGCCACATCGCCGGTAGGGATCTTGCTGTTCAGGGCCGGGCTCGTCGTGACCTGGTCAGGCGGGGTTGCGTTGCTCATGGTGTCTCCTGCCGTTCCGTCGCCTAGTGGTCCGATGCCTGGTCGGCCAGACATTCGAGAACGTATGTGGCGTCGGCCGGACACTGGCGCCCGTCATCGTCGACGAGGCCGGCTTGGGTGAGGATCGGAAAGCTCAGGTTTCCGACGAGGATCAGCCCGGCCAAGCTGGTGGCCAACGTGCGTCGCAGGTGGTTGTAACGGGGGTTATTCACGCCGAGGCTCTGGAACATCGACCAGGCCCCGTGGTAGATGTGCCACGCCAACGCCATGTTGGCCACCACGTAGAGGATGGCCACCGGCAGGGCCCCAAGTGACGTCGCCACATTGTGGTACGGATCGCCGGCCACAAAGTCGTCGCCCAGCCACCAGCCCCAGGTCAGATCGGCCAGGTGGTAGAGGATGAACAGGGCGATGATCGGGCCGGTCCAGCGCATGGTGCGGCTGGCGAAGGTGGCGGCAATGTGGTCCCGCCCACCCTCGTACTTCTTGGCTCCGCTGATCATGCTGGCCTTCTCGCTGGCGTTGCCGCTCATCCGACTAAGGGTGATGGCCGAGTGCAAGTGCAGGACGAACATGGTGAGCAGGCCCGCCCGCATCAGCCACAGGACAGTGCCCTTGGGCACCAGGCCCCCGCCCAGAGTCCGTAGCGACTCGGCGTACTCGTGCATCCGGGCTGGGCCCTCATACAGGTGGAGGTTGCCGATCATGTGGACCAGCACGAACCCGATGAGGCCGATTCCGGTGAGGGCCATGACCCACTTGCGACCCACCGCGCTCTGGTAAAGGTTCAGAGGGAAGGGCCACTGGCGGCCCCGCGGTCGGACCGGCGTTACGCGGTAGCGCTGCTCAGTGGTTTGGGCCATGGTTCCCTCCTCGTGCGATGGCCCCGGTGCGACGGGGTGAGGCGTTCGCAGAGGTGAGAGTAGCGCGCTGGGGATAGCCACCTCTGAGCCGATCGCCACTTCAGATGCCCAATCGCCAACAGGGGTCCGGGTCGCCTCGACCTCCGACTCAATCACCTCCGTCTCCGGCTCAGTCAGCGCCGATCCGACCCTCGTAGCGGTTGGCGGCGAGGCTTGTTCCGTCGACGGTCAGGTCTAACTCGAGGGAGACGGCTCCGGTAGCGTCACCGAGGGACACCTCGAGGGTTCCGATCAGGGTCACCGAGTCGGCTTCGAGGGCGCCACCCCACGATCGTTCGATGACCGGACCCTCGGAGCCGATCCGGAGCCGGGCGTTCACCCGACAGCGTTCGACAGGGAGCCGACCGTCATGGACGACCACCACCTGGACTGTCATGGTGGAACGGGGGGCAATGGACTCCAACGGTGGATCGGCCACCACGATGGTCGGAGCACATGCCGCGGTCACCGTGGCGTAGGCCGGCTTGGGGTTCCGAAGGTGGTCGACCAGCGATCCGGAGATGGCCGGTGCTCCGTCGAGGAGTCGGTCCAGCGTGAATCCTCCGGTGGGCTGATACTTACGGCGGCGCAGGGCCTCGATCTGAATCCGCAGTAGGCGGTCCTGGAGTTGACGGGTATCGGCCGCCCATTGTTCGGGCCCCGCCCAATTGGCAGGGGGAACGCGGCGTACCAGCACATCGACCTCGGCTCCGAAGCCGGCCAGTCGGTCAGAGTCGATAATGGGCCACGATCCGGGATTCAGCGTCCCATCGTTTAGGGCTGGAGAATCCACCGGTACGGACTGGGCACCGAAGGCCGATACGAATCGACCGGCCCGACGTACCCGGTCCATGTATCCGGCGAGGTCTCCCCGCCGTCCGCTATACCACCCGAACCAGAGGTGGCCGGTCGCGTCGTCGACCCGAGGCGGGTTGGGCAGCACCCCGGAGTGGCTGATCACCGGGCGAGAAGGATCGGCCTGATCGAGAGAGCGGCGAACCGTGCGGTCCAGCACCGTTCGATTCCATGTGGGGAGCTGCTGGTCCATCTGGCGTGGAACGGCCCGGGTTCGGTCCACGGGATCGGGGGCGTCGTGGCCACACCAGACGATCACCGACGGGTGGTGGCCCAGTAGGTCGACCACGTCGCGGGCCTGACGGGCCGCCTGGCCACGGACCCCCCGGTGGTAGCCGCCGGTCAGTGGAAGGTCCTGCCACACCAGCATCCCGGCCCGGTCGGCTTCGTCGTACAGCTCGGTGGCCGACACATGGCCGATCAGGCGGAGCAGATTGAGTCCGGCGTTGCTGGCCAGTGCCACGTCGGCCATCGCCGAGTCGTCGGTCACTCGAGACAGGTCTCGGTCCAGCGGAGGGACGATGGCCCCTCGGAGGAAGATCCGTTCCCCGTTTATCGACCACACGTGGTTGTGCATCTGGACTGACCGGAAGCCGGTGCGTCGCACCACCCGGTCACTGACCCGACCGTCTTCGGTGGCCACCTCGAGCTCCACGTCGTGTAGTGGCTGGTCGCCCATTTCGGCGGGCCACCACAATGGTGGGCGCGGAATACGGATCGACCACTCGACCCGGTTTTCGCCGCCGGCCAACGACTGACGGTAGCGGTGGTCGACGCCCAGGACCCGGGTGTGGAACACCGCGGCCCGGGGCCGATCGGTGTGGACCACGGCGCGAAACGTCAGGGTGGCGACGGACTCGGTGGCGCGGGTACACACCACCCGGACGTGAAGCAGGGGGACCGGCCCGGTCTCTCGCAGCCGAACCGGGCGTCCGATCCCACCGGGGTTCCACGGGGCGATGCCCCGGCCGCCCTGGGTCGTCCCGGTGAGGGTGCGTTTCTCGTCCGGGTTCCCGACCGGTGGGCAGGTGGCCTCCACGGCCAGCAGGTGGTCGGAGCGGGCCCGGACTAGTTCAGTCACTTCGAGGAGGTGGGGGGTGAACGAGCCTTCGGTGGGGCCGAGGTACGAACCGTCCAACCACACGTCCCCCTGGAAGGTGACCCCGGCTAACTCCAAGAACGTTCGCCGATCTAGGTCCGGGGGTTGGGTGGAAAATCGGGTGCGGTAAAGGAGTGGCCCGTCGGCGTCGGCGAAGGCCGGGGTGCTTCGCCATGCACCGGGCACCGTGACCTCGGGCCAGTCACCGTCGTCGAGGTCCTCGAGGGGGAAATCGCGCCGCAGCATTTCGTCGGCCTCGATAGCCCGCCATGGTCCGGGCAGGGCCCCGGGCGCGTCCATGCTCCGATGCACCATGTCCAGACGCTACGCCCGGCAGGATCCTGATCAAGGCGCGCTGCCTATGGTGCCGCCATGCTCCGGCGGTGGCGGAAAGGACGGGTCCCGAGGAACCTGCTCAGGAGCAAGCCAGCCGCTAGGACAGGGAGCCGGCCGGTGGTCGGCCGGTGATGTGCTCGGAGAGCCAGCGTCCGCTCTCCTTGAGCCGTCGATTCCTGGTCACTAGCCCGCGGGGCCCGGCAAAGCCCGGGACCGGCCCCCAGCCTGCGGTGGAGTAACCGTCGAGGAGCGCGTCGTGGAACAAGCCCACGACCGGTATCCCGTCGACCGCCGCCGACTCAACCTGGGCGACGACGTCGCGCAGCAACTCGTTGCGCCAGTCATCGTCGGTCGTGGACACGCCCCATCCGGCGACTACGAGTTTCTGCTCATCGAGCCGGTCGTGGATCCTCCGGAGGGCCACGCCGAGTTCCTCGGGGAGGGGCGCTCCACCGGTGGCGTCGACCCGGGCACCTGCCGGGTAGGGCCACGTGGTCCCGTTGCCATCCAGGGCGACCGGATGGTCCCCGACCACGCCCACCAGGTCGAAGGCGTTGGCCAACTCCGGCCGGTCCACCGGAGAGCGCCAAGGCCAGGCCATCTCACCGTCGCTCAGGGCCCGCAGCCACGGATCCCAGAGCACCTGCTCCCAGTGGAGGGTCTGGTCACGGGCCAGGTCCAGAGCCTGCTGCCCGGCCTGACTCCTGACCCGGTCCCCACCGATGGTTCCCTCGGGGGATGTGGCGAACACTGACGGCGCGCCGAATACGCCCATGACCGGAGCGTCACCGCTCTGCAGGAGGCGCCACGCTTCGAAGGTTGCTTCGAGTGCGCCCTCGATAGCGACCTGGGCCGCCTCGGGGTTGGTCCTACCGGGGGGGCGGATACCTAGCAGGTGGCCCCGGAAGGCTGATCCGATGGGGTCCTCGATGGGGACCCAGCCGGCGGCCAGATCCTCGAGGGCCTCGGCGGTGCGATCGACGTGGCGGGCCCACCAGCTGCTTCGGCTCGCTGGCTCGGCGAACCCTCGCTCGTCGTCAGCGAACCACCCGGGGAGCGTCCCGTGGACCAACGTGACCCATGGTCGTAGCTTTGCCTCGACGGCGGCAGTCAAGACCTCCCGGGCCTGGTCCAGCGCGTCGGTGTCGACCACCCCCGGTCGGGGTTCGAGTCGGGCCCACTCGACGGTGATGCGGACGTCGGTAAATCCCAGTGCGGCGGTCAGCCGGAGGTCGTCGGCGTGGTCGATGGCGAACCCGGCTCCGTCACCTGAGGTCGGTACTCGTCCGTCTCGTTCCCAGCGCGACCAGTCGGCGGTCGGTGCCACCCCCTCGACCGACAGGGACGAGTCGGTCACCCCCCATAGAAAGTCCGGTTGGCTCATCGCCGTGGAACCGTGGGTTGTCTAGGGGCGGCGTTCCATCACACCGGAGTCGAAGACCACGCGGTCGCCGACCCGGGTCTGGAAGAGGACGGTGGTGTCGTCGACCTCCCACACATGGACGTCGAGTACCTCGCCGGGCATGACCGGCGACTTGAATCGGCCGCCCATGCCGCCGAATCGACCCGGGTCCGAACCACATGTCGCGTGGAGCAGTGCCCTGCCGGTGAATCCATAGGTGCACAAGCCGTGGAGGATCGGCTTGTCGAAGCCGGCGGCCGAGGCGAACGTCGGGTCGGAGTGCAGCGGGTTGCGGTCGCCGTTGAGGCGGTACAGCAGGGCCTGGTCGGCCCGGGTGGCGTAGGAGACGACATGGTCGGCACCACGGTCCGGCGCCGCCCAGTCGGCTGACGGGCCACGGTCCCCGCCCCAGCCGCCCTCGCCGCCCAGAAAGAGCCCGGCGCTGGTCGACCACAGTGGTTTGCCATCGGAGTCGGTCACGTCGGTCTCGAGGTAGACGAGCGCCGCCTTGCCTTTGTCCCAGATCGGGCCGATCTTCCCGGTGGCGATGCCGGTGCCCTCGGCGGGAATCTCCCGGTGACAGGTGATGGACTGTTCAGCGTGTAGCAGGAAGACCGGGTTGAAGCTACCGAAGTCGGGGGTTCCGCCTCCGCCCATGACCACACCCTGGGTCGGAAAGGACCGCTGGTTGATCCCATCGGAGTTCTCGGTCGTGAACTCCAGTTCGAAGCCAGTCGGGTCGGCCACGCCGGCACCGATACCGAGGGAGTACAGCAGGCTCTGCTTGGAGGTCCAGGAGATCTCGGTCGGTTCGCCGACTGATCCAACGGCGTCTGGGTTGATGGGCATTGTCACTTCCGGGTCTGTGTAGGGCGCGCCCGACGAGGCACGATGGATGGTACCGATGACGTTACGGGCTGGTCGACTGGTGCTTGCTGTTCGGGGACGTACTGGTGGACTTTGTGGAACAGCGTCGGACAGTTCGATCCCGATGTTGAATTGATTGGGAAATCCCAGATTTTCCTTGCAATTCGGGGAATCACAGTGGTGTAATTCCATGGACGGAACCCTTCGGGGGGTTCTGGGGGACCGAGACTGGCCCCAGTGACCGGAACGACCGGTCGATCGACCGGTGAAAGGCGGATCAGCAACATGGGGATCATCGCAAAGCCCGACCTGGATACCGATTGGAAGGATTCGTCGAACTGTCTCGGTGTGGATCCCGACCTGTTCTTTCCCGAGCGTGGGGCGAGTACGCGAGAAGCCAAGGAGGTGTGCCGGGGCTGCATCGTGCAGGAGGACTGCTTGGAGTATGCGCTGGCCAACGGCGAGAAGTTTGGTATCTGGGGTGGCATGAGCGAGCGGGAACGTCGCCGCATCCGTCGCCAGCGGGCCCTCGAACGGCAGGCTGCCGCCCGGACCGCTGAGGCCGTCTGAGAATCGTCCCCCGGGGCCGACACCGAGCGTCAGAGTGACCGGGCAATCGGGTGACCGGGCCAGTAGCCGGACCGGTAGGTAGAGTCGCTCTATGAACATGCTTGCATTCCTGGGGACCCAGGAACTGATCATCGTGGCGATCATCGCCCTAGTCCTATTCGGTGGGAACCAGATACCGAAGCTGGCCCGCAACCTCGGCAAGGCCCAGAAGGAGCTCCAGCGGGGGCTCGCCGAGGGTCAGGCAGAAGCCGACAAACAGTCGGAGGCCCAACCGGAGAAGGACCAGGAGTAGGCGCCCCACGTGGCGTCCCGAACTGCCGACCCCAGCCAAGCCCCGGTGGGCCACCGGTACACTCCCCGCCCATGAGCACCTTCCCCGACGATCTCCCACCCCAGCCGCCAGTCGGCGACGTGAACGTCGTCTACCTCGGTCCGTCAGCCCCCCACTGGGAGGTCCGGTCCAGTTTCGGTGATCCGCAGATGATCGAATTGTTCCGTGATCGTGTGCAGGCCCGGCTGATGTTGCTGCCGCCCCACGATCCGCAGTTCCGACGCAACCGGGAACGAATCAACCGCGACGCCGAGCGCGAGAACGTGCTCATTTCCTGGGACCTCGGCTACGAGGAAGAAGAGAGCCAGGCCTCAGCCTGAGCTTCGGCTTCTGACATCGGCTCCATTCTGGTTCGCCGGCTGTGGCCAAAACGACAGCAACCCCGACGATTGGCTCGTCGGGATCACTGCCGCAGGGAGGCCCTGCACCGGGGCGAGAGGGGAACGCCCCGTGATCGGCCGGATGCTGCCTCGTGGCAGCGCACCGGGATCAGAACAAGAATCAGGCCGCCACGGCCACCAGACCGGTCGAACGGGCGGCGGCCCGACGGTCCCGGAGGATGCGTCGACGCTGGCGCTCCGAGCAGCCACCCCAGACCCCGTGCTCGATCCGATTGGCCAGCGCGTACTCCAGACAGGGGCTGGTTGCACGGCAGTCGGCGCAGATCGCCTTGGCGATCTCCACGCCTACACCGTCGTGGGGGAAGAAAACGTTCGGGTTGCTCTGGGCGCAGGCGCCGCGCGCCATCCAGGTCGACGCCGCTCCTTCTGCCGTGGGTGATTCGGCTAGGGGACTGATGGGATTGAATTCCAGCAACTGGGTGCTCATGGTTCTCGGTGCTCTGCTTTCTGCTTGCGTGCTCTCCGTGGGGGCGACCCGGAGAGTGGTCGCTCCGCCCATGCAGGTGTGCCTGCAGGGAGAGTTCTCTCACATCGGACCGAAAACCCCCGTAAAGGGCGCGATGGCCGGGCCGGTCTTCTAGGGTTCGGCCCCGGTGGCTCCTGACACGTCTTCCCCGAACCACGGTTCCCCGTCGCAGGGTCCGCCTTCGTTGCGGCCATTGTCTGACCAGCAACGCGAGATGGTGACCCTCTTGCGGGGCTTCCTCGTCCTGGCGCTGCTGTACCTTTTCCTGACCGGGGTCGAGCTGCTCAGTGGCGGCTTCAAGATCATGGGCAAGGGCTTTGTGGACGGCCTGTTCGAGGGGGTGTCCAATCCCCTCGCCGGCCTCTTCGTCGGTCTGCTGGCTACTGTCCTAGTCCAGTCGTCATCGGTGTCGACGTCGGTGATCGTTGGGTTGGTGGCGTCTGGGGTGGTAGGCCCCGACGAGGCCGTGCCGATGATCATGGGTGCCAATCTGGGGACCACGGTTACCAACACGGTGGCCTCGCTCGGCCATGTCCGGCGCGACCAGGAGTTCCGGCGGGCCTTCGCGGCGGCCACCGTGCACGACTTCTTCAACATCCTCGCGGTGGCCATCTTCCTGCCCATCGAGCTGGCCACCGGCTACCTGTCCGAGACAGCGGAATGGATCACCGAGCGTGTGCTGGGCAGTTCCGGGGCGGCTTTCGACAGCCCGCTGAAGGCTGCGGTCAAGAAGCCGGCCAGCCTGGTCAAGGACGTCCTCGACGACCTGGGTGCCCACGGAAACTGGAAGGGCGGGCTGATGATCGTCGTCGGTCTGGCCTGCATCTTCGTGGCGCTGGGCTACATCACAAAGAACATGCGGCTGCTGGTGGCCGACCGAGTGGAGGCGGCCATCAACCGGGCTCTCGGGGCCGGTTCGGGAATCGTGGCCATCGTCCTGGGCATGGTCATCACCATTGCTGTGCAGTCGTCGTCCATCACGACCTCGGTGCTGGTGCCACTCGCCGCGTCGGGCGTTCTGACGTTGGAGAACATCTATCCGGTAACCCTGGGAGCCAACGTCGGCACCACGGTGACAGCGTTGCTGGCCTCGCTGGCCACTGGAAACCCTGCCGCGGTCACCGTGGCCCTCGTGCACACCCTGTTCAACCTCAGCGGGAGCCTGCTCGTCGCCCCGATCCGTGTCCTACGGAACCTGCCGTTGCGTCTAGCCACCGGTATGTCCGACATCGCCGCGGAGCGAAGAAGCACGGCCATTGGCTACGCCCTAGGCATGTTCGTGGTCGTCCCCCTTCTCGGCGTTCTTCTCCTCCGATGAGTGTGCGCGTCCGTTCGACGGTCAGCCCGCCATCCCGAGGGGGATCCGGCCGCGACCTGAAGCACGGTCAAACCTCGCTGGTACCGTTGCCCCTAACCCGTCAGGAGTCCCTCCCATGGTCATGAGCTTCTTCCGCCGCCCCGATGACAGCGGTATCGACCACATCGAGGCCCAGGTCCAGCGGATGGTGAACGACGCCCGACATACGTTCGACCTGGCCATGAACGCCATCACCGGAGGGTCGGTGTCCTCAGTGGCTGACGAGGTCCGGCGGACCGATCGCCAGATCAACATCACGGAGATGGAGATCCGCCGTGAGTTGGTTGTCCACTTTTCGGTCCATGCCGGCGCCGATGCCACCGAGATGCTCGTGTTCATGAACATGATCAAGGATCTCGAGCGGATCGGTGACTACAACAAAAACGTCTTTGACCTGGCCGAGGAGGGCGTGTCGTTCGCCGATGACGCAGACCTCGGGCTGATCCTCGGCTTCCGTGACGAGATCTCCTCTCGTATCGCTCTCATGGGCGAGATCTTGACCGTTCGTGACGAGGAGCGTGCCCGGGCGTTCATTGCCCAGGGGGACGAGATGCGTCGCAAGTTTGACGCTCTGGTGACCGACCTGGTGCACGCCACCGACCCGGCGTCACATGCCGTGCCACGTGCACTGTTGTTCCGGTTCCTGAAGCGGATCACCGCTCACAGCGTGAACGTGGTGACCGCGGTGGTCATGCCAGTGGATCGCCTCGACTACCACGACGAGTCCGACGACACCCGGGTCTGACCGGCTCGAGTGGCTCGGGAACGGGTGGCTAGGGAGTCGGTCGCTTAAAAGCGGGTCTGTCCATCATGAACCGCTCCTAGGGTCGAACCGTGCGTGTACTGGTCACCAACGACGACGGCATCTCCTCACCGGGCCTGCACGCGCTCGCCGCGACGGTGGCCGATGCTGGCCACGAACCGGTGGTCGCGGCCCCGTCCACCGACTGGAGCGGTGCCTCGGCCTGCCTGGGCCCACTCGATGATCCCGATCGCGTCTCGGTTCGGCGGGTGGAGGTGCCCGGTGTGGCTGGTCCGACTGGCGGCCCGTTGATCGGTTACTCGGTCGGCGCCCCGCCGGCCCTGATCTCGATGTTGGCCGATCTAGGTGGCTTTGGTCCGCCGCCCGGGCTGGTAGTGGCCGGCATCAACCGTGGGCCGAACACCGGCCGGTCCACCCTTTTCTCAGGGACAATCGGTGCCGTGCTAGCCGGTGAACGTTTTGGCCTATCCGGTATGGCGGTAAGCGCAGATGTCACGGTCACCGGTGAGACGGGGGCGACGGGGGCACCTGGCGACGTCCACTGGGAGACCGCCGCCCGGGTGGCCCGGGTGGTCCTGCCGTGGCTAGTTGATGCACCGGCCCGGACCGTGCTCAACGTGAACACCCCGGACATTCCGTTGGCTGACCTCCGGGGGGTCCGATTTGCCGAACTCGCCCCCGTCGGTGGCGTACGGACGGTGATCACCGGCCGTGACAGTACGGGGCTGGACCTCGATCTGGTGGCCAACGAGGAACTGATGCCAGACGACAGCGACACCGCGCTGATCCGTGCGGGTTGGGCCGCCGTCACGCCGATCACCCCGGCGTCCGCGTTCGGTCTGGACCTGCCTCTCGCCGAGTGGGAGCGAGACATCGGCGGTGAGGATAGGCCGCGATGAGCCCGGCCACCCCGTGAGTCCGTTCACCCGATTCGGCCGTACCCACGGCCTGGGCGCCATGTCCGACGCCATGCTGGCCGTGGCCCTCGCCGGTTCGATCTTCTTCTCCATCGACCCCGATGCGGCCCGGTGGCGGGTCGCCCTCTACCTGCTGTTGACCATCGCACCGTTCGCTGTGGTCACCCCACTCCTGGGCCCGTTGGTCGATCGGGTGAAGGGTGGTCGTCGGGGCATGATCATTACGTCGATCTTGGCCCGGATGCTGATCGCCTGGCAGATGATCGAACACATCGATGGGCTGTTGTTGTTTCCGTTGGCTTTCGGCCTGCTGGTGATGCAGAAGACGTACTCAATCGCGAAGAGCGCGGTGGTGCCGTCGCTGGTCCGCAACGACATCGAGTTGGTCGAGGCCAACGCCAAACTGGCCATGTTGAGCGCGGTCTGTTCGATGGTGGGCGCAGGAATCGGAGGCATCGCCCTGCTGTTCAGCTCGTCGTCGCCGGCCGTGGTGGCGGTTATCGGCTACGGCCTGACAATGGTGGCCGCCGTCCAGGTGCCCAAGGTGCTGGTGGCCGACGCGCCGGTGTCGGCCGGCGAACGAGCCGTGCTTCGCCAGCGCGGGATCCTCACAGCGTCGTTGGCCATAGGGCTACTACGGGCCGTGGTCGGCTTCACATCGTTCTTGCTGGCTTTCGAGTTCCGAGGTGGTGGTGGCGGTGTGTCGATCGAGTCGGTCGGCCGACCGGCTGGTGCGGGTTCGGGGTTGGTCCGAGGTGAGTCCGTGCTGGCTGCCGCACCCGCACCGGCTTGGCACTTTGGCCTGGTACTCGCCTCGGTCGGGCTGGGAGCCTTCGCCGCCGCCCAGTTCTCACCGGTCCTGCGAACTCGCCTTCTGGAAGAACGGATCATTCGCGGTGTGCTCTTCGTTGGGGTGACGTTGTCGGGACTGGCCGTGTGGTTGGGAGGGCTCTGGGGGGCCGTCCTAGTCGGCGGCACGGTGGCCATGTGCAGTGGGACGGCCAAGTTGGCCTTCGACTCGTTGGTCCAGCGGGATGCGCCTGGCACCAACCACGGTCGGTCGTTTGCCAAGTTCGAGGGTCGTTTCCAGCTGGCATGGGCCGTCGGGGCGTTCCTCGCGGTGTTCCTTCCGCTGTCGATCGAGGTCGGTTACCTATTCATTGCGGCGTTGTTCGCTGCGGCGCTCACTTGGTTCGGTTTGGCAACACCGCCGATTCCACGCATCGAGACCCCGGACGAACCGGACCGGCCCGATGGTCAGTTCGGCTTCTGGCGGCGCGGCGACCCCGGCGGGGGCTGAGCGCCGGATCCCGACCGGTCAGTCGTCCGACGGCGGATCGGGAAGTTCAAGGCGGGCCAGCCATAGCCCAGGGGCGTCCACCTCTGAGGGGGTGGGGAGGTTGCGGGCCTCGGTCCAGAGCAGGGCCAGTCCATCTTCGCCCGCCCGCTCCACGACACCGGTCACGAAGGCGGACCCACGGTCGACCTGTTCCTGGGTGAGGTTCAGGCCGAGGATGCGCTCTACGAAACGGTCGGCGTCGGACGTGGTCACTCGGCGGCGGCGCAGCGCCTCGGTCACCTGGCCGTACGAGCCGATGAGTCCGGTGCCCACAGTGTCCATTACATGGTCGACTACTCCGACCGTCACAGCCACCAGGGCCTCAAGGTGGGGCAGCAGCACTTCTTGTTCAGGAGATCGCACGGCGCCCAGTACGGCTTCGGGGTCCAGCGCATCCTGGAGACGGGCCAGTGCGTCGGCTCCGGCAGCCGGATCGGGATTCGTAGGGTTGAGGCCCGGGAGATCTTCGAGGCCCAGCTCCAGTCGGTCGCTTAGCTCGGCGGGGTCAGTTCGGAACGCCCCGGCGTGACGGGCCAAGAGGTCGCCGATGGCGTGACGGACGTGGGGAACGCCGAGCACCGCATGATGGGCGACCTCATGGAGACAGATCCAAAGCCGAAGGTCGTCCGCGGGAAGGCTCCAGTCGGCGCTGAACGCCTCGACGTTGGGGGACACGATGAGCAGGGTGTCGGCGTCGGATCCGCCGGTCGGACGGGGGATGGGGAGGTCGTAGGTACCGAGACTGCGGAGGGCGAGGCGACCGACCATCGTGCCGGTGGTCATCCCGGCCATCATTGGTGCCATGGCTGCCATGAGGCCCGATAGCCACTGGAGGGTCTGCTCGCCGCGGGGATCATCGGGGTCGATCGGCTCACCGTCTATCTCAAGACCCGAACCGACGCCGAGATCACCAGCCAGATCGGTCGGCAACTGGGCCATCTTGGATAGGTACGGCCGGTAGGCGTCGACCGACGATGATGCCCAGACGGTTCGAGTCACCGGTCGGATCGACAGTGCGCCCGAGCGGGCCACGGTGAGGCCGGTGCAGGACGCGACCTGGAGTTCAGCGACCCGCAGTAGGGACTCGTACTCCATGCGGACCATCGGGTCGACGTTCGGCTCGCTGGCCCCTTCTGACGCGATGGCCATGGCGATCTGGCGGGCCGGATCGGCGCCGGCCTGGCCCATTCCGGGAAGGCCGGTACCTGAAGGCATCCCCGCATCCATTCCGGGAAACATGCTGCCGAACGCCTGGGTGAAGGCGGCGAACGGGTCCTCTGGTGGATCCTCGGGGCTCACGAGGGCACTCTATGGGAGTGACTTCCCCCGACTACCCGCGATCCGCCACCCGGCGGACTTGCCGCTCCCTATGAGTACCGGCCGTTCCCGATGAGCCGGGTCGTGGTCACCGGATCGACCGGTGCGGTCGGACGGCAGCTCTGTGTAGGCCTGGCCGCGGCCGGGCACGAGGTCATCGGCTTGGATCGACGGTCGAGCACTGCGCCAGCGCCCGAAATAGAACTACGTACGGTCGACCTGGCGGTCACTGACCTGCGTTCACAGTTGGCCGACGTCGAGGTAGTGGTTCACCTGGCGGCCGGGGTGACTGCTGGTGATCAGGACACCGACGAGGGCCGCGACCGCCTGGCGGTCGTGGAACGGTTACTGGCTGCGGCGTCCGATGCCGGGGTGACTCATCTTGTCGTCCGCTCTTCGGCCATGGTCTACGGAGCGTGGCCCGACAACCCGGTGCCGCTGACCGAGGACGCTCCGGTACGACCGTGCCCGGATTTTGCCTTCGCCGTGCATAGGGCCCGGATGGAGGAGCTGGCCGGAGCGTGGGCCGCCGAGTCAGACGACCGTGCGTTGACCGTGCTGCGTGCAGCGGTGACTGTCGCCGAGGAGCGTCCGGGCGGCCTGGCCACCGTCGTCGGCGCCGCGGCATCCATCCGTAGCGACGAGGGCGAGCCGTTGGGGCAGTTTCTGCATTCCGACGACCTAGCGTCCGCCGCGGTGTGTGCCGTGCAGGCCCGTTACAACGGACCGTTGAACGTGGCGCCCGACGGATGGATCGGCGTGGAGGTCATGGCCGAGCTTGGTGGTCCCGGTCCCCGGCTACGTCTGCCCGGTCCGGTAGCTGCCCTGGTGACCCGGGCTTTATGGAAGGCCGGGTTGTCTCCGGCCCCCCCGGGGGTGTTCCCCTACTCGGTTCACCCGTGGGTGGTGGCCAACGACCGTCTCCGGAATCTCGGCTGGGTACCCACCCATTCCAACGAGGAGGCCTACGTGGCCGGCCACGAACCGGGCCTGCTGGACCGCATGGACGCCCAGGCTCGCCAGCAGGTCTCACTGGCCGTAGCTGGGGTTCTGGTGCTCATCCTGGGCCGGTTAATAGTGCGTCTGATCCGCCGCCCCCGGGGGTCGGGTCGGGCACCCTACGATGCGACCGATGGCCGGTGAGACCCCTTCTGATGGCCGTCCCTCTGGGGCCGGTCCGGGTGTTGTCCCCGATCTAGTGGACGGTCCGGACGACGAGACCTGGGTGGCGTTGACGGACGGCCCACTACCCGTCGACGAAGTAACCGGTTGGATCGGGCGACACGACTGTGGGGCCGTCGTGGTGTTCCGTGGTGACGCCCGGGACCATGCCGAGGGGCGCCCGGAGGTCACCGCACTGGAATACGAGGCGTACGAGTCTCAGGTGGTCCCGAGGCTAGGGCGACTGGCCGGCGAGGCTCGGAACCGATGGCCTGACCTGGGTCGCATCGCCCTGATCCACCGGACCGGACCGTTGGCCATTGGCGAGACGGCCGTGGTGGTGGCCGTGTCGTCGCCTCACCGGGACACCGCGTTCGACGCCGGCCGGTGGTGCATCGACACGCTCAAGGAAACTGTGCCGATCTGGAAGAGCGAGGCGTGGGCCGGTGGCGAGCACTGGGGTGTGGATGCCCAGCACGTGATCGAGGTGCCAGGCTCGGCGCCACAGGACAGTCCCCAGGAGGCCGTGTGAATCCAGCAGTCCTGTTCTTGGCTGGTGGGGTCAGTCTGGCCGTCGTGCTCTCGGCGGTCGTCTGGCTGTTCAGCCGTCCGAAGAAGGCCGTTGAGGACCCGAACCAGGCACGTGCCAATCTGCGGGCCCTTCGGCATGGCCCCGGCGGTGGAGCGCCCGCCCGCGGACCGGGTGCCCTTGGGACCGGTGGTATCCGTGTGCTCGGAGACGCTTCGTCCGAAGAGCCCGGATCCGGTTCCGACACCGGATCAGAGAGGCGCTGACCTCATGGCACGGGACCTGGCCATCGACCTAGGCACGGCCAACACCCTGGTCTATGCCCGAGGTGAGGGGGTGGTGCTGGCTGAGCCATCGGTGATCGCCATTAACGAGCGCACCAGCGAGGTGCTTGCCATGGGCGACGAGGCGTGGCACATGATCGGCCGCACACCGGAGCACGTGGTGGCCCAGCGGCCACTCCGCAAGGGGGCCATCACCGACTTTGAGGTGACCCAGCGGATGGTTCGCCTGCTGTTGGAACGGGTTGGGGTGAGCCGGTTTAACCGGCCGAAGGTCCTGATCTGCGTCCCGTCGGCCATCACCGCTGTAGAGCGGCGTGCGGTCACCGACGCAGCGCGTCGGGCCGGCGCCACCGACGCCCAGTTGATCGAGCAGCCGTTGGCCGCTGCGATAGGCGCGAACCTGCCGATCTCCGAACCGGTCGGGAACATGGTCGTCGACATCGGGGGTGGCACGTCGGAATCCGCGTTGCTCTCACTGGGGGGGGTGGTGGCCCTCGAGGCGGTGCGGGTCGGGTCGTTTGACATCGATGCCGCCATCCAGGCGTACGTGCGTCGGGAGTACGGACTGGCCATCGGCGAGCGCACCGCCGAGGAGATCAAGTGGACGATCGGTTCGGCGGCGCCAACGCCCGAGGAGGGCCGGGCGGAGGTCAAGGGACGGGAGCTCATGAGCGGCCTCCCCAAGACGGTGGTGCTAACCCCGCTGGAGATCCGTCGGGCCATCGAGGAGCCGGTGGCCGCCATGGTCGAGTCGGTGGTTCAGTGCCTGGCCCAGGCTCCACCGGAGCTGGCTCAGGACCTGTTGGCCCACGGGATCTGCCTGGTGGGCGGGGGGAGTCTGCTACGGGGACTTGACGTACGGATCGCCGAGGATGCGGGCGTACCGGTGGTGAAGGTCGAGACTCCCATGGAATGCGTCGTGCTGGGTGCCGGCCACTGCATCGAGTCGTTCGAGGCCATGCGGGTGATGTTCATGGAAGGCCGGCGCTAGCCGGGACCGGGATCCACACCTAGGAGGTCCTCGGCAGCTTGGCGGACCTGCCAGTCCCGGTCGTCCAGTGCCTCGGCCAGAGCGGCTTCGATATCGTCGCCTTCGAAAGCGGCCAGGGCCAGCACCGCCCGGCGGCGGATGGTGGCCTTCTGGGTGAGTCCGGCCAGGACCGATTCCCGTCCAGCTTCGTGACCGAGGGCGCCGAGGGCGGCCACCGCTGCCTCCCGGCATAGGTGGTCAGGATGGCCGGGTCGTTCGGCCTCGGGGCCCGATCCGGTACCGGCCACCGCCACCAGAGGTCTGACCAGCACGTTGGCGCTGCCGGGGTGTTCGCCGGCCGCCCAGCAGGCCACCTCTACCACTGTGGGGTCGTGATCGCTCAGCAGGTCAGCCAGCAGGCGGGCCAGCAGATCGGCCAATGACCCAGATGGGGCGCCGGCCGACTTGCTCACTGGCTCTTCGGGGGCACCGAGGATCTCCAGGGCGCGTCTGCGAACCGCAGCGTTGGTGTCGGTGAGCCCGCCGGCCAACTCGTCGTCGGTGAGCCCACCGGCGCGGGCCAGGGCGCCGAGGGCGGCGGCGCGAACCACCGGCTCGGGGTCGAGACGAAGGGAGCGGGCCGTTTCGACGTCGCCGGTGTGCCCAGCCAGCACGGCATGTCGGCGACGCTCGGCCACCTCCGGCGTGGGAGGCGGATCAGGATGGACGTGCCGATTGATGGGCGGCGCAGGATTCTCGCCGGGATGCCCGTCGGGGTCAGATTCGTTGTTCGCGTTGGGGTTGGTCACCGGGGCGGCTTCTCAGCCGATGGCCCGCTCGATGAGGAAACCCGAAAGGAAGATCCCCACACCGACGACGGTGGCCAGAGCGATGCCTCCAAATACGACGAAGAAGGCCAGTAGGACGACGGAGCGGACGCGGTGCCACCAGCGGATCCGCGCCCGCCGGCCGGTCGCCACTCGATGGGGCGGATGGAACCAGATGCCGAGACGGGCGCCGGGGCTCCACGGTCGGTCCACGGCGTATTCCAGGTCGCCGGTGGGCGGCAGGGATCGGTTCAGAAAGGATCGGCGGCTCATCGGGGTTCATCCACGTGTCGGCCCGTAGACCCGATGCGGTTGCTGGTCGGCACCATGGCAGGCTGGGCGTCCATGGAGGAGAACCTACTGGCGGACGACCCGCCGTCTCCGCCGTCCCACCCACTCCGGGGAGCCATCGTCTTGCTGCTCGTGGCCGCCGCGCTGCTGGCCACGTTCGTTCGGGTCCCCTACTTCGTGTTCCGGCCCGGGTCGGTCCAGCCGCTGAGTACCAAGGTGATGATCACCACGGGTCAGCGGTTCAACGCCACCGGCGAGATCCACTTCACGACGGTCCGCCAAGACGCCACGGTCAACGGTTGGGAGTGGCTCGAAGCCCGGATGAAGCCGTCGTTGACGCTGATCGAAGAGGACCGTGTTCTCGGCGGTCGGTCCCGGGACGAGAACCGGACGTTCAATATGCAGTTGATGCGTGTCTCAAAGTCCACGGCGGTCGCCGTGGCGCTGCGGTACCTCGGGGTGGATCCATTTCGGGCCACCGGCGTGGGGCTGGCCGAGGTAGGTGGACCGTCGACCGGTCTGTTGACCATCGACGACGTGATTTTGACCGTGGACGGCGCACCGGTGCTGAGGGCCATGGACCTCGTGGAGGCCATCCGGGACCGTGGTCCGGGCGACGTCGTCGATCTCGAGGTGGAGCCGGTCCGGGGTGGGGCGTCACGAACGGTGTCGGTCGTGTTGGGGGCCCGTGATGACGACCAGACGGTGGGGTTCATGGGCGTGGCGCCCCAAACTCGGTGGGAGGACGTCGAGGATCTGCCGATCGATGTGCTGGTCAACACTGGCAGCGTGGGCGGAAACTCGGCTGGGCTGGCCCTCACACTGTCGATCTTGGACCTGATTACGCCCGGTGAGTTGACCGGTGGGCTGCAGGTGGCTACCACGGGCACCATCGACCCGACTGGCGTGGTCGGTTCGATAGGCGGAATCGTCCAGAAGGTGGTGGCGGCCCGCGACGGGGGAATGGATCTGTTCCTGGTGCCGACGTCTGAGGCCGACCAGGCTCGACAGCACGCAGGGGACATGCCGGTCGAAGGGGTGGCCACACTCGACGACGCGTTGGCCGCGCTGGCTCGACACGGTGGTCAGACCCAGAACCTCCGACTCCCGACTGGCTGACGGGTCATCGGCCGTAGGCTGAGTCCATGCGCCCAGAAGACGCCCCGCCGCCAGGTCCACGTCCCTTCCCCCGGGTCCGTCGCCGGTCTGGAGGCTCCATGAAGATCCGGGTGATCGCTGGCGTGGTGGTGTCGACGTTCTTCATCCTCATGCTGTCGCTGCGGGGAATCGCCGGCTTCTGGACCGACTACCTCTGGTTCGACGCCCTTGGACACGAGGGAGTGTTCGTATCGGTATTCGGCGCCCAGGTGGTGCTAGTGGCCCTGTTCACCGCCTTGTTCTTCGGGATCCTGTTCACCAACCTCACGGTCGCTGACCGCCTCGCACCGCCCATCCGTCCGCCGGGTCCGGAAGAGGACCTTCTGCGGAACTACCACCTGATCGTCGGTCGGCGTCGTTGGTTGGTGCGTTTCGTGCTGTCGGGCCTATTCGCATTGATCGCCGGGTTCGGGGTGAGCGGCCGGTGGGAGGAGTGGCTGCTGTTCACCAACGGGGTGGACTTCGGTGTGGTCGACGCCCAGTTCGGGCGCGACATCGGCTTCTACGTGTTCCGTTTGCCGTTCTTGTCGTTCGTGGTCGGGTGGGTGTTCGCCACGCTGATCGTGACGCTGGTCGTCACCACGCTGTTTCACTACATCAACGGCGGGATCCGCCTCCAGACGACCGGTGAGCGGGTGCAGCCTGCGGTCAAGGCCCACCTCTCGGTGTTGCTGGGACTTGTCGCCCTGGTGCGGGCCGCCGACTACTGGTTGGCCCGGTTCGAGTTGACCACGTCGGACCGCGGCGCGGTGACCGGCGCAACCTATACCGACGTGAAGGCCCAACTGCCGGCCATCAACCTGCTGATCCTCATCTCGCTGTTCGCCGTGGCGTTACTCATCGTGAACATCAGGCGGCGCGGTTGGGTGCTGCCCACGCTGGCCGTCGGCCTGTGGGCCTTCGTGGCCCTGATCATGGGGAACATCTATCCGGCGGTCATCCAGAACCTCCGGGTGGAGCCTGCGGAGTCCGAGAAGGAAGCGCCGTACATCGAGCGCAACATCACGGCGACCCGTGCGGCCTACGGCCTAGACGCCATGATCGAGGTGCAACTCACCGACTTCGATAACCGGGTTACGGCGGCTGACCTGCGGGCCAATCCGGGCACGGTGCGAAACATCCGGACGCTGGATCCCCTCGTGGTGCAGGGGACCTTCGACCGGCTTCAGGGAGAGCGCGAGTTCTACACCTTCGCCGACGAGATGGACACTGATCGGTACACGATCGACGGCGAGACCACCCAGGTGCTGCTCGGTACCCGTGAGCTGGAGTTGAACGAGACCCGATCGTGGGAAAATCAGCACGTGGCGTTCACGCACGGCTATGGCGTGGCCATGGCGCCGGTGAGTCGAGTCAAGGGCTCGGGCGACCCGGACTTCCTGGTCGGCGACTTGCCGGTGTCGATCGACCCGACGGTGGACGTGGTCCTGGACCGGCCGCAGTTGTACATGGGCGAGGGTCTGGGTGGCTACGCGGTGGTCGGTGCGACCCGAGACGAGGTCGACTTCACCGATGAGAATCAGGAGACGCAGGCTGTCCGTTATGCCGACATTGGCGGCGACGGTGGCGTGGGGATGGGTTCGATAGTGCGGCGTGTGGCGTTCGCCCTGCGGTTCGGCCAACTGGAGCCACTGATCTCGAACTTCATCACCGACGAGTCACGGGTGTTTTACGTACGTGACATCCGGAGCCGGGTCGAGAAGCTGGCGCCCTTCCTGCACTTCGATGCCGACCCGTACCCGGTGCTGGCCGATGGTCGGATCTACTACGTGGTCGACGGGTACACGACGACCGACCGCTACCCGTATTCGCAGCCGGCGTCGGTGGGCGAGCTACCGAAGTCGAGTGGGCTGCGTCACGGCCTTAACTACGTCCGGAACTCGGTGAAGGCCACGGTGGATGCGTTCACCGGCGAGGTCGTGTTGTACGTGGTCGATGAGACCGACCCGCTGGTGGCGGCGTTCTCGTCGGCCTTCGACGGACTCTTCACGCCGCTCTCGGAGATGCCGGCGAGTTTGGTGGCCCACCTGCGGTACGCCGAGGACTTGTTCCGACTCCAGTCCGAGATCTGGGGTGCCTACCACGTTGACGACACCGAGAACTTCTACCAGCGGGCTTCCGAGTGGGCGGTCTCTCAGGATCCCGGCCGGACCGGAGAGGGTGCGGCCAACGTGATGCTGGTCGATGAACAGGGATTTCAGGTTGGGACCCGCCACCGGAGGATGGCGCCGTACCGGACCATGGTGTCGCTGCCGGAGGGCGATGACGCCAGCGGTGACGGGGTTTACGATGCAGGGTCGTCTGAAGACGCCGAGTTCGTCATCATGCGGGCGTACGTGCCGTTGGACGAGGACGACGCCCGCAAAGAGCTGGCTGCTTACCTGGTGGGTCGCAGCGACGGGGATCGACTGGGCGAGCTGGTCGTCTACCGGCCGCCGTCGTCGAATTTCGACGGCCCGGCGTTGGCCGAGGAACGGATACGGAACGACGAAGCGGTGGCCAGTCTCCAGACCCTCTTGAGCCAGCGTGGGTCGTCGGTGTTGTTCGGCGAGCTGTTGCTGGTACCCATCGAGGATTCGATTCTCTACGTCCGGCCGCTGTACGTGCAGGCCGAGGGCGATAGCACGGTGCCGGAACTGGAACGGGTCATCGTGGCCGTCGGCGAGCAGGTTGTGATGGCCGATTCGTTGCAGGAGGCTCTCGAGGAGCTGACCGGCGCATCGCTAGGCGATCTGTTTCGGGGCATCTCGACTGGGGTTAGCGCCGACACCGCCACCGATGCCACGGGAACGGGATCGGGCTCGTCGGGCGATGCTGCTTCGGGGAGCGGGTCCTCGTCGGACAGCAGCATCGGGACGGGATCATCGGTGCCTGACAACCTGGCTGATCTGGTGGCCGAGTTGGCTCGCCTGCAGGCGGCGTCGGCGGCTGCGTTGTCGGAGGATCCGGCCGACTGGGCCGAGTTCGGGCGCATTCAGGCCCGGATGCAGGATCTGGTGGAGGACTTGGCCGGCTAGTTCGAATTGGGTCCGTCTCGCTAGTTCATCCCGGCCGGCTCATCCCCGCTGGGTGAGTAGGTCAGCCGGTGAGATCTGACCGAGTCCTGCCGGGGTCAGTCGGCGGGTTGCCAGCCGCTGGTGCGGCGGGCTGTGGACGTGCCCGAGGGGGAGTTGGCACCCCGGGCCCGAGCCGGGGAGTCGGCGGTGAGGTCCTCGAAGGTCTCGTCGCCGGCCAATGCCGGAGTGGTGATGGGCAGGCCCACCGTAGACAGGGTGGCACTGACCGGGTCGCCGGCCATTGCCACGCCGGCATGGCCGGCCACCTCGGCGATACGGGCCTCGAGACCGACGGTGACCCGGGATACCTCGGCGAACAGCCGGGCCACGTGGAGTCGGAGGTCCATGACGTCCTCGCCGTCGGGGTCGATGGCGGCCGAGGTGCCAAGGGCGTCGAACCGGTGCTCCAGGACGTCGACGCGTTCGGCGATCTCGCGGAGACCGTTGACTAAATCAAGGAGGGTCTGGTCGGCGCCGGGTCCGTTGGCCACGGTCTGGGCGACGGGTCGCCGACCCCGATGGGACTTGACTCGCTTGGAGTTCCGACGGATGACCATAGGTCGATGTTAGCGACGAGCGGGTTTCCGACAGGTCGCCCACGGAATGGCTTGTTCAAGTTGTCCGGCGCCGCCTGACTACCCTCCCGTGCGTGATCTTCCGGTGCTCCCTGCCGCTGTCTGAGCCAACCGATTGGGTCGGTCCGGGGACTGCCGTCGGGGCGCGGCGATGGTGGATGCGATGACCTGCGGGAGGGTCCGCATGTGGACCGGCGTGTTGGCCGTATTGATGGGGACGCTGTTGCTAGTCGGTTGTGCAGCTGCTGATGGTCGCGAGATGGTGGCCAACGGCATCGGGCATACGCCGGAACCGACCGAGGCGCCGGTTGTCGAGGAGCCGGAGCCCGAACCGACCAGTTCGCTGCCTGAGGGAACGATCCTTGAATCCGGTGGTAGTGCCAATGACGGCGGGTTTGCTTCGGGAGCGGCGCACGGTTCGGTGTACGTGGATTCGATGGCCGGGACGGTCGGTGGGGCGGGGTCATACAACCTGAGCTACCCGCAACTAGATGGGCTGGAACTGGACCACCCGGTGAATGTGGCGCTCCGGCGTCCGACCGAGGCGATGCGGGCCGAGTTCGTAGCGGCCATGTCCGAACGGTCTGGTGAGGGGTCAGGCGAGGATTCAGGTGAGGTGATCGGTGGCGACTCGCTTCGGGGGTCGGGCAAGGTCTACCTCCTGGACGACCGGTTGGTCAGCGTGGTGTACGAGTTCCGGATCGAGTGGTCGGGCGCGGCCGGTGTAGACGATCGGGTGGATTCGGTGCTGGTTGACCTGCAGATGGGTGACGAGTTGGGCCTCGAGGATTTGTTTGTACCGGGGAGCCCATGGCTGGAGACGGTCGGATTCTTCGCCCGTCAGGACCTGGTGGACGGTCTAGGGGATATGGGCCTGTGGCCGGACGGTCGGGGCCTGGAGTCCGAGGCGTCGAACTACTCGGTGTTCGGTCTGACGGTTGCGGAGTTGGTGGTCCGGTTTGGTCGGTACCAGGTGGCCCCGGGCGCTGCCGGCATGCCGGATGCCACTGTGCGATGGGCGTCGTTGGCTGGGCTGGTGGATCCGGATGGCCCAGCCGGGCACCTCGCTGCTTCGGCGGGCTGATTTGACCGAGGTCCGGAGCGAGTCGCCACCGATCGCCTCAGCCCCAGCGGGTCGATGTGGTGAGCGCTCCGACCGGGAGCCTGATGTCGAACCGGTCGCGGACCCGGGCGTCCAAGTCGGGCGACACGTGCGACGGGAAGTGTGAACCGAGTATCTCGTGCACCCGGAGCCGAGCCCGTTCGTCAACTGAGGTGGCTCCGGCGTCGAACCAGTCGGCTGGGCTCAGCCGGTCGCCGACCTCCGGATAGATGTACTCGCTTTGCATCAGCGACAGAGTCTGGTCCTGGCCGAGGAAGTGGCCGGCGCCGAATATGACTGACTTGATGGTCTCGATCGAGAGGGTGTCGGGGGTGACCTCAATGCCGCGGACGGTCCGGTTGACGGCGCCCAGCATGTCGTTGTCGATGACCAGGGCCTCGTACGAGCAGGCCAGAAGGCTGGCCAGCATCCCCGCTGATTCGTAGACGAGGTTGGCGCCTGCGTGCCCGGCGAGGGCCACGGTCAGACCCTTCTCGTGGCCGGCCTGGTTGTCGGGAACCTTTGAGTCGGCCATCCCGGCGGCCACGCCGGAGGGAAGGCCCAGCCAGTTGGCCATCTGGGCCGCTGCCGCGTTGAGAACTGCCTCCTCGCCGGAGCCACCGGTCATGGCACCGGTGCGGAGGTCGGACACGAACGGCCACAGGCCCATCACGCATGGATGGCCCGGGTTGAGCAGGTTCACGCACGTAAGCGCTGACAGGCATTCAGCGAGGGCCTGGGCGAGCGACCCGGCTAGCGCGGCGGGCGACGTAGCGCCGGCCTGCCCGGCCGACAGAAGGTTGATGGGCATGCCGGTTTGGACCTGGGCGACCATGGAACGCACGGCGTCCTCGGCATAGCGAAGCGGCGGCACGACGAATGTGTTGTTGGCCACGCAGAACGGCCGTTCGGCGAAGGATCCGGGTCGCCCGCCCAGCATTTCATCGAACATGTCGACCACCTCGACTACGTGTTCGGGCTGGAAAAACGACGTGCCCACTGGCTTGGTGGTGCCCATGGCCACCGCGTAGGCGGTGTTCACGTCGAGATCACGTGACTCGATCATGTCTCGGGCTACCAGGGTGCGGACGTGGAAGTGGACGTGCTCGAGGGTGTCGACGAGGCGGGCCACGTCAAACACGTCTTGGAGGTCGGATGGACGGTGCTTGCGGGTCTCGTGGTCCCATACCGAGACGGCGGCGCCAGCGGTGCCGAAGTGGACGCGGTCGCCGCCGACCACGATGGAGCGGTCGTCGTCATAACCGTGCCAGGTGAACTCCTTGGCGGCCATGTCGACGGCGTCCTCGACGAGGGATCGGGGGAAGTGGAGGCGCTCGTCATCGTCCAGCCAGCCGCCGGCTGGGACCACGACCTCGATGAACTCGGGGATGGGGGTGCCCATGCCGAACTCCTCGAGCATGGTCAGCGCCGTTTCGTAGACGGTGCGGCACTCCGAATCGGTCAGCGGCTTGAAGGCGCCACCGGACTGACCGGGGTGGACGGCCTTCTCGTCGTCGGACAGTCCGGCGGTCCGTGCGGCGACACGTGCGGCCCGGCCCCCTGTCCGGCCGGCACGCTTCCCGGGAGTAGGGGTGGTGGCGCTCATGCTCGCAGCCTCGCGTTGGTCGGATCGTGGGCCGGACGGTCCAGCACGGTGGCGGTGTGGCGTTGTCCGAACAGGGTGATCTCGAATGTAGAGCCGGGTGATTCGAAGGCCGGTTCGACGTAGGCGAAGGCCAGTGATCGGTCGACGGTGTGGCCCCAAGCGCCGCCGGTGGTGATGCCCATACAGCGCGAGCCGTCGCCGACCGGGTCGTAGCAGGGTTCGTTGCCCCGGCAGTCCGAGTCGGTGGTGTCGACCTCGCAGTACACGAGGACCATGTCGAGGCCGGCGTCGCCCTCCTGTTGGCGCCGGGCCAGGGTGGCATCACGGCCGAGGAAGTTGCGGCCCGAGTCGAGGTCGACGAAGCGCTCGAGGCGAGCCTCGATAGGGGTGATCTCGGTGGTGAGTTCGCCGCCCCACGCCTTGTAGGCCTTCTCCATTCGCATGACGTTCATGGCCGACGAGCCGAAGTGGACCATGCCGTGGGGCTGGCCGGCGGCCACCAGGGTGTCGTACAACTGGGGCATTTGGTCGATGGGGTGGTGGATCTCCCAGCCGAGCTCGCCGACATAGCTGACCCGCAGGGCGATGCAGTCCACCCCACCAATCTCGACCTGCTGGCAGGTCAGCCACGGCCAGGCATCCGATGACAGGTCGGCGTCGGTGCAGGCGGCCAGCACGTCGCGGGCCAGGGGGCCGGTCACGGCGAGGATCCCCATCTGGTCGGTCCAGTCCTCGATGGTTACGTCCTCGTCGGGGAGCACGTGCTGCTGCAGCCAGTCGAGGTCGTGGGTGGAGCCGGCGATGGCCGAGTTGAGGTAGAAGCGATCGTCGGACATGCGGGTGACGGTCATCTCGCACTCGATGCCGCCGTGCTCGGTAAGCATGTGGATGAGGCGGATGCCGCTATGGCGGGTTGGGAGCCGGTTGGCCGAGAGGCGGCCAAGGAGGGCTGCGGCGTCAGGGCCGAACACGCCGAACTTGGCGAAGGCGGTTAGGTCGGCGATGCCCACCCGGTTGCGCACGCCATGGCATTCAGCGCCGACGATGTCATGGGCGTTGGAGCGCCGCCACGAGTAGTCCTCGGGTTCGCCGTAGTAGCGGGGACGTTCCCAACCCCAGACGTCCTGCCACTGGGCACCTAGGGCATCGAGTCGATCGGCGATGGGCGTGCGTTTCATGGGGCGGCCCGCCGAGCGGTACTCGCCGGGCATCCGCACCTGGTACATCTCGTGGTATTCGTCCACGGACTTGTCGATCGTGTACTGCTGGTCGGACCACGGGCCGAAGCGGCGGGGGTCCATTTCGCGGACGTTGATCTCGGTCTGGCCGTGGACCATCCACTGGGCGAGGTACTTCCCGGCGCCCGGCCCCTGGGTGATGCCGATGGAGGCGCCGGCGCACATCCAGTAGTTGCGTGCGCCGGCGACGGGGCCCATGAGGTAGCCGCCGTCGGGGGTGTGGGTGATGGGGCCGCTGACCACCTGTTTGATACCTGCTTCGGCGAACACCGGGAAGCGTTCGGTGGAGATCTCCAACCACGGTGCGAGCTGTTCAAGGTCGGGTGGGGTCAGGTGGAAGTGAAGGTTCCAGTCGATGCCGTCGACGCCGTAGGTGATGGAGTCGCGGGTCTCGTATGGGCCGATGAGCAGGCTGTCGATCTCGCGGCGGTAGTAGCACGATGAGCGGGGGTCTCTAATGACGGGCATCTCAACGTCGCATGCCTTCATGGCGTCGAGCGGTTCGGTAATGAGGTACTGGTGGATCATCGAAACAATGGGGACGTCGATGCCAGACATGGCGCCCAGCTGGGGGGCGTAATGGCCGGCCGCGTTGACGACGTGGTCGCAGGTGATCTGTTGCTGTTCGCTGGCGTTCCCGTCTCCAGTTTGGGTCGTGACCTGCCAGCGGCCGTCGGGCAGTTGGGTCACGTCCGTGACGAGCGTGTGGCGGGCGATTCGGGCGCCGAGTTGGCGGGCGCCGACGGCCATGGCGTTGGTGGACCCGGTGGGGTCGGACCAGCCGTCGTGGGGGGTGTGGAATCCCAGGACGACGTCGTCGATGGACTCCATGAGGGGGGCCATGGCGCGGATCTCGTCGTGTCCGATGAGGTGCGACTCGATGCCGATCGAATCGAGCATGGCGTCGACGTAGCGGTACCACTCGGCCTGTTCGTGGTTGACGGCGAGGCGGATCGCGCCGCAACCGTGCCAGCCGGTGGACATGCCGGTCTCGGCTTCGAGGGTGGTGTACAGCTCGGCGCCGTAGGCGTGGACCTTGGCCATGTTGAGGCTGCCGATGAAGTGCGGGACGAGGCCTGCGGCGTGCCAGGTGGAGCCCGACGTGAGTTCGCCCTTCTCGATGAGGAGGGTGTCGGTCCAGCCCTCGTGGGCCAGGTGGTAGAGGAGGCCGACGCCCATGGCGCCGCCCCCGATTATCACGCACTGCGCGTCGTTGCGCATGGTGGCCTGCCTTTCGGGGCGACTTATCAGGGATGGCCGCCCAGAGACTGTTCCATTTAATGGAACGTTCCGGTGAGTGGTGTCCTAGACTACCGGAATCCAGACGATTGAGCGAACGTTCAGTGTGCTGCGGGCCTTGGCGGGCCAGAGCGACTCGGTGGGCGTCTCCGAGGTGGCCCGGACGACCGGGTTGGCCAAGTCGACGTGCTCACGGATCCTGTCCAGCCTCGACGAGCTAGGGATCGTGGAACGGGTGGACGAGGCCGGGCGGTACGTGATCGGGCCGGGCCTGCGGGCGTTGGCCGCAGCGGGGGCGCCGGTAGGGACGCTGCGCGACCTGGCCGAGCCATACCTGAGGGAGTTGGCCGGGCGGCTGGGTGAGTCGGCGGCCCTGTCGGTGATGGATGGTGGCGAGGGGCTTTACGTGACCCAGGTGGCGGCACCCGGGCCCGTACAGGTGACCGATTGGACGGGTCAACGGTTCCCGCTGCACACCATTGCGGCGGGCCAGGCCTTTATGGGGTCATGGACCGACGAGCAGGTGGCCGGGTACGCGGCCAACGGGCTGGCGGAGTACACGGAGCGCACTGTGACCACATTGGTGGGCCTTCGCCAACGGGTGGGTGAGGTGCGCCGGCGGGGCGTGGCTTGGACGTTGGGTGAGTTCTCCGAGGAGATCACCGGAGTGGCGGCGCCGGTGTGCGACCCGGACGGTGATGCCGTGGCGTCGGTGTCGGTCTACGGCCCAGGTTGGAGGTTCCCCGGTGACGCCGACACCACCGAGATCGAACGGGTCGTCCGGGAGACAGCTGAGCGCGTGGGGGCATTGCTGGGGGGCTAGCTGAGCGGTCTGGGTGGCCGTTCCGTAGATTCCACGGGTGTGGGGGTCGACGCTGAACCGGTAGTCATCGGGCCCGCTGAGGTGGTGGACGGCCATTCGTGCACCGCCACCGGCCTTTACGCCGCGGACCGGGGGTTGCTGGCCTACATGCTTCAGGATGTCCGGGCGCTGGCTCGACTGTGGATAGACGGGACGACCGATGTCGTGCCGTACGAGCCGATCATCTGGTGGGTGCACGGCCTGAAGCGTCGGTTGGTGCCGTGCGACCTGGAACGGTTGGTCGATGGGTGTGACCTGGAGGTGGTGGGGTTCTTTGGGAGCCGTCGACTGGCGTCTGAGGGTGGGCTCGATCCGGAGGCCGACCTGATTGACGATCTGGATGCCCAACTCACGGCCGAGTTCCGCAACCACCCGGGGATTGCCAGTTACTCGACGATCGAGATGCACGATGGGTTCTGGGCCAACCTGGTCCTGCACTCGGTGCCGTCCGATGCCGAGGACTGGCGGGGCAGCGGGGTCCACAAGGGTGCGGTAAGGATGTCGCCCACGCTGTACCGCGACGTGCGTATCCACAATGGGCGGTTACCCGGTGGTGTCGGATCGTCCGACGAGGTCGTGCTGGACCAGACCAAGTACTGGGACTACGGGCCTGTGCCCAACGCTGAGCCAACCTGGACGGCAGTCCGGCAGTGGTGACCGGCCTTGAACCCGGCTCAGTTGCTGGGCTCCCCATGTACGACTGGCCCGAGGTATCCGCTGAGGTGGATGCCCTGTGGCGGGCCATCGCCACCCGGATCCGGGCAGCCGGTCTGGAGGCACCGTCGACGCTCTGGCGGCCAGCGGCTGCGGAGGACCTCTGGTCGCACCCCGACCTACTAGTCGGCGAGACATGCGGCTCTCAGGTGGTCGGAGCTTTCGCTGGGAGAGTCGAGGTACTCGGGGTCCTGGATCATGCGGTGGACGGCTGTCGGCCCGGCGATTACCGCTCGGTGCTGGTGTGCCGTAACGACGACCCGGCCGACTCGTTGGCCGACCTTCGAGGGCGACCAGTGGCCATCAACGGTCGGTATTCGCAGTCGGGCCATGGCGCACTGGCGGCCGAGGTCGCACCGTTGGCGGCCGACGCCCGGTTCTTCGGCGAGGTGGTGGAGACGGGTTCGCACCGGGAGTCCATGCGGGCAACGGCCGAGGGCCGGGCCGACCTGGCAAGCATCGACGAAGTGTGCTGGCGGCTGGGCCTCGACCATGAACCCGCTGTCGATGAACTACGGGTCCTGGCTTGGACCGATCCCACGCCGGCGCCCCCGCTGGTCACCGGTTGGGCCAATGTTGGCCTACGCGATCGGCTGAACCGAGCGGTCGCTGAAGCGGTCGCCGACCTCGACTTGTCGGTCCGGGAAACGCTGCACCTCTACGGCTACCGGCCCCGATCGACAACGGACTACAGGGTGATCACCGAACGCCTGACCGCAGCCGAAGCCGCTGGCTATCCGACAGTTCGCTGATCGACCGTCGGGTAGGAGCGATAGTGGGGCGCCGTTACCCTCCTTTCTGCGGGGTGGAGCAGTCTGGTAGCTCGTCGGGCTCATAACCCGAAGGTCGCAGGTTCAAATCCTGCCCCCGCCACCAAGCAGAAGGCCCGGGATCACAACGGTTCCGGGCCCTTCTGGTTCTCCGGATCGTTCGCTGAAGTGGCTGAGTGTCAGAAGAACAGTCACGACCTACGGTGAACCAGTGCATCTGAACTCACTCCGCACAGTTTTGGGCGTGTTTCTGCTTACCGCCTGCTCCTCTACGGCCTCCATTGCGCCCAGCACCACCACGACGGTTGTCTCGACGCACGTCACCGCCGAAACGACGACCACCGCCACAGAGACCACCACCACAGCCGGTGGGAACGTGTCGGTGCTCGCTGCCGACGATTCCGGCTACATCTTCGACCAGGAGCGGTTGCACACGTTCGAGTTGACACTGTCCGACGAGGCTCTTGCCCAGATCGACCGAAACCCGTCGGCCGAGGAGTGGGTGCTGGGCTCGCTCACCTTCGAGGGTGAGACCATCGACCGGGTCGGCATCCGGTACAAGGGTTCGATTGGAGCATGGGTCGGCTGCCTCTCCGACCCGGACTGGTCGGACCCGTCCGGCCACAAGGTCTGCACCAAGCTGTCGATGAAGGTCAAGGTCAACTGGGATGACTCGAACCGGGAGTTCCACGGGCTGCGGCGCCTGCAGTTCCACACCATGAACCTGGACCCGTCGCAGATGCACGAGCGCCTCGGCTACTGGCTATTTCGTGAAATGGGTGTGCCGGCCCCCCGGTCGGTCCACGCCCGACTGATCGTCAACGGCACCTACCTCGGGGTGTTCGCCCTCACCGAGCAGGTCGATGGCCGCTTCACCCGCCACAACTTCGACGACGGCACCGGCAATCTCTACAAGGAGGTGTGGCCGCTCAACTGGGACGGCGACACCATTACTAACGACTTTGAATTCGTGGAGGCGCTCAAGACCAACGAGGACGAGAACCCCTCCATCGAGTTGATCAAGAACTTCGGTTCCGAGGTGAAGGCTGCTGGGCCGGGTGAGGCGGCCGAGGTGGTCGACCGGTGGATGGATATCGACGAAGTGCTGGCCTGGGCGGTCGTCGACCGCACCATCCGCAACGACGACGGCCCCTTCCACTGGTACTGCTTCGACGGGTGCCGCCCCCACAACTACTACTGGTACGAGGACCCGACGGCCGGCACGCTGCACCTCATCCCATGGGACCTCGACAATGCCTTTCAGAACATCGTCAAGGACTCCAACCCGGTCACCCCGGTGGCCGACGCCTGGGGCGAAATCACCGCCAACTGCCTTCCATTCGGTTACGGGGATTGGGGTTTGCTGCAGCGATCAGCAGCCTGTGACCCGCTGTTCGCCGCTTGGGCCATGTTCGACGACGACTACGGACGGCTCCTCAACGAGTTCCTCGACGGACCGTTTGCCGAGGAACTCGTGACAGCCCAGATTGAAGCCTGGGCGACCCAGATCGCCGACGCCACCGCCGAAGCCGCCGACATCCACGACGACGCCGTGTCGGTACGCAAGTGGGCCGGCGCTGTCAAAGAGTTGTTAGCCGCTCTTGACCATGCCCGGTCCATCGCCCGGTCGCCTCTAGACGGCCCCGACGCCTAACTTTGTTGGCGAACGACCCCGAAGACAGGTAACTGCCCCATGTCAACACCCTGGCTAATCGTCTCCGACCTGGTTGCCGTAGCGGTGTTGGTGTTCGTCCTGTACTTCCCCCGCAACGGCCGGCGCGACATGGTGGTGGCACTGCTCGGCATCAACGTCGGGTTGCTCGGCATCGCCATGACCCTGACACGCAGCACGGTGAACCTCGGCCTTGGGTTGGGCCTGTTCGGCGTGCTGTCAATCATCCGCCTGCGCTCCTCAGAACTGGGCCAGCAGGAGGTCGCCTACTACTTCACCGCCCTTGCCCTTGGTCTACTGGGTGGCATGCCGATCGACCCGGCATGGGCAACCCCAACTCTTATGGGAGCGACTCTGGTCGCCGTCTACGTCGGTGATCATCCGAGGCTCTACGAAAGGAACCGCAACCAGACTGTCACCCTCGACCGGGCCCACACCGACGAGACCGAGTTGGTTACCCGCCTCGAGTCCATGCTGGGCGGCACCGTGGTGCGGCTGAAGGTACGCCGCATCGATCTGGTGAACGACAGCACCATCGTTGACGTGCGCTACCGGATGAATGGCGGCTGACCGGCCATGATCGACGATCTGCCGTCGGTTTCGCTGGCGGAGATCGGAAATATCGCCGGCCTCCAGACCCGCCGCGACCGCAAGTACGTGGTAGCGCCGACGCTCGTGGATCAGCTGGTCAGCGAACTGTGGCCAGAGGTACTGGCCCTAGAGATCGACGGGCAGCGCGACTTCGGCTACGAGTCGCTCTACTTCGATACCCCGGATCTGGTGTCCTACCGTGCGGCCGCCCATCGCCGTCGACGCCGGTTCAAGGTGCGCCACCGCCACTACGTCGACGCCGGCTCAGCGATGCTGGAGGTCAAGGTCCGGACAGGACGAGGTCGCAACGCCAAACTGCGACTGCCGGCCGACAGCGCCGGGGCCAATCTGTTCTCGGCCGCCGGCCGGGTGTTCGTTGACGGCGTGGTCGGTGCCGGCACCGCTGAGAGGCTCGTCCCCATTTTGACCACCCGGTACCGGCGCTCCACCCTCGTCGACCTCGACGGCCCCTCCCGCCTCACCATTGACCGGGCCGTCACTTGCATCGACCGGGACGATTCCACCGCATCGGTGGTCGGTGTGGTGCTCGAAACCAAGACCGCTGGGCCGCCTAGCCGGTTCGACCGCTGGCTTTGGGCACAGGGCCACCGGCCGATCCGGCTTTCCAAGTACTGCACCGGGCTGGCCGCCCTGCGCCCCAACCTCCCTGCCAACAAATGGCACCGAACCCTGGACCAGCACGTGAGCTGAGCGCACTGGATTTACTGCTCATCGCTCTTCATGCTCACTCCGAGCGGTCAGGCCAAATGGGATAGAAACAGCACTTTGCTGGGACAGACACCGGCCCCACAGCCCAGAAACCCTTCACATACTGGGCAAACACAAACCTACCGAGACCCCATCAAACGAGGAGGTCCGGTCCAGAGCGGGGTCTTGGTCGCGTCTGGTGGTCAGTGGCGATGCGTCGGCCTCGGCGATCATGTCGACCCAGGCCGTCAGCCGTGGACCGACATGGACGAATCGGCGTTGATCTCCCGATTGCGGCTGTAGAAGCCGATGTCGATCTCCCAACCGGTGTAACGACCGGTCATGACCACCGGTGAGGCGTCGTGGTCGTGTCCGGATTCGACGGCGGCGATTAGCTCGGACATGAGCTGGCCGACGGCTCCGGCGTTCTTGTACTGGTTCCCGCTGGAGCCGATGGCTACGTAGAAACCGTTTAGGTCGGTGCGGTCGTAGATGGGTAGCCAGTCATCGGACACGTCGTAGAGGTCGACTACGCCCCGCTTCTCATGGGGCACCCCGAGGTTGGGCATGCGGCGGTTGGCCCGCAGCACTTGGGCCTCCCACTGTTCCTGGCTGAGGCTGGTGTCGTAGTCGTCGGGGTCGACGAACTCCCGGGGGTCACACGTCGGATCGACGCTGCCGATCAACACGTTGTTGCCTGTCTCGGGTCGGAAGTAAAAGCCGGTGTCGTCGTCGGCGCCCACCATGCCGTCGGCCATGAAGTCAAAGCCCTGTGGCGCTGGTACGTGGTGGACCTCGTGGCGCAACGCCCGGGTCTTGATGTTCATCGAGTCGTGAACGCCGGCCATTCGGTTTATGACCGCACTGTGGGGGCCGGCCACGTTGACGACAATCGGGGCCGCTACCCGGCGACCGTCGGCCAGCGTCACGCCGGAGACCCGATCCTCGGCCCGGTTCACTGAGATGACCTCGGCGTTGAACCAGAACTCCCCGCCCGCCGCCTCGGCGGCACGTTGCAGGTTGTGGCAAGACAGCTGGGGATCGCTCACGTACCCGGAGTCCGGCGAGAACAACGCCCCGGTAACGGTTCCGTGCGCGTCGTCCCAGAAGTGGGGGTCGTCAGGTCGTTTGGGCGGGCCGTAGAGGCCGTGATCGAGCACCGGCATCCGTTGGGTGAGGTCGTCGAGCGTCCACTCCTCAAAGGGGATGCCCAGTTGTTCCCACAGTGCCCGAACGGTCGCCGAGTGGTCGTCTCCGCCTACCAGCAGGTTGAACTGGCCGCACCGGTTGAAGGTGATGAGCCCGAGTTCATCGTCGGTGCCGATGTAGGCGGGCCAGTCGGTCCAGTAGTGCATGGCCTCCCAGGCCAGGGACACGCCGGGAACCGTCGAGTAGCTGAAGCGCACGATGGCACATGAGTTGCTCGTCGACCCGGCACCCGCCGTAGGAGCCTTGTCGACGTTCAGGGTTCGCAGGCCGCGGCGGGCCAGTTCGACGGCGATGGCGCCGCCGAGCACGCCGGCGCCGATGATGACGGCGTCGAAATCGTACGACGGCGCTGTCTCGTGGGTCACCGCTTCCTCCTTGGATTCGTATCACCCTGAGGACGGCGCTCAGGTCCGTCGGAACCTAGTTCGTTGTGGGAAACCGGAGGTCTCCCGGGGGTAGGTTCTGGGCCCTATGACGACGGCCACGCCACGTACTTGGTCGGTGACGGCCCGGAACCTGCCCGAGCACGCTGACAACCCGATCCATACCGACGATGGGGCGAGGGCGGCTGGTTTTCCAGCGGCGATCGTGGCCGGGACCACCGTGCACGCCTACCTGACTAGGCCGATCGTCGAAGCGTGGGGGATGGCCTGGCTGGCCAACGGTTCGTCCACCGTGGCGTTCGTGGCCCCAGTGCTGGCCGATGACCCGGTGGACTGCGTTCCCGTGGTGGCTGTCGACGGGTCGGTCGAGATTCAGGCCCTGGTGGGTGGGGAGCTACGGGCCCGGTTGGTCGCCCGGCCCGAAGCCGACACCATCGACGATGGGAGCCAATGGGACGGCGAGCCGTTGCCGGCACATGTCGAATCTCTGGCCGATGGCTGGGTCGATTACGCCCGACGGGCTGGAGACGACCTGGCCCTGTATGCGACCGCGGGGATCGTGCATCCGTGTCTGTGGTCGTCGTTGGCCAACGGGGTGATGGTCCGCCACCTGGTGGAAGGACCCTGGATCCACACCTCTAGCCGGATCGTCCACTATGGAACGGTCCGGGTCGGGGCCACGGCACTGGTCGAGGCGAAGGTGGTGGACCGGTTCGAGACCCGGCGGGGTATCCGCGCCGTGGTTGATGTCAATATCTCGGTCGACGGCGGCTCTGTGGCGGCTGTCCGACACGAGGCGTTGGTCAGCCTGACGCCGACCGCCCTCTGACCGGTCAGCGGGCCTACCTTTGACCATGGACGAACGACAGATCTGTGTTCAACGGGCGGTCTGCGCATCACCCGGAACCATTTTCGAAGTGTTGGCCAGTCCGGCCGGGCACGTATCAATTGACGCCTCCGGGATGCTGATGTCGGCTGACGGCGACCCGGTGTCGGCGGTTGGTGACCGATTCACCGTACAGATGGACCGCGACTCGCTGCAGGACTTCCCCCTGGGTGAGTACGAGGTAGAGGTGGTTGTCACCCGCTTCGAGGTTGACCGGGCTATTGCCTGGGGCATCGAGAGTGCCAACCTGCAGCCCCCCATCGGCCACGTCTACGGCTACGACCTGGAGCCAATCGACGGGGGCACCCTGGTCACCTCCACCTACGACTGGACCGACGTCCACCCAGACTGGGAGGCGGCCGTCGACGCCATCTTCCCGGTGATTAGCGAG
This sequence comes from Acidimicrobiales bacterium, assembly GCA_030747595.1. Taxonomy (NCBI): domain Bacteria; kingdom Bacillati; phylum Actinomycetota; class Acidimicrobiia; order Acidimicrobiales; species Acidimicrobiales bacterium. Next base: position 94,914 of record JASLKK010000002.1, read on the forward strand.
ACCAACCTACGGGCCACCTTGGGCATCCTGGCCCGGACCGTCGCCCCCGGCCAGGGCCGCCCGGGTGCCGGGGAGGACTGACCAGTGGCTTGGATCCAAACCATCCGTGAGGACGAGTGGGAGGGCCCGCTGGCCGACCTCTACGGCCAGGTGGTCGATGACGCCTATGGCCGGGTGGACAACGTCATGCAGATCCACTCCCTTAACCCGAACGCTCTGGCCGGGCACCTCGCCGTCTACCGGTCGGCCATGGCCGGCACGAAGACGCTGCGAAAGGTCGAACGCGAGTTGGTGGCCCTAGTAGTCAGTCGGTACAACGACTGCCACTACTGAACGGTTCACCACGGGCGCGGTCTGCGCCGACTCCTGAAGGACGACGACCTGCTGGCCGCCATCGAGGACGACTGGCGCACCGCTGGCCTGTCTGACCAGCGCACAGCGATGTTGGCCTACGCGGAAAAGTTGACCGCCCATCCCGGCGACATGGTGGAGGCCGACGTGGAGGCCCTGCGGTCCGTCGGCTTCAGTGATCGCGACGTGCTCGACATCTGTGAGGTGGTGGCCTACTACGCCTACGCCAACCGGATCGTGGACGGCCTTGGCGTGTCGATGGAGTCGTGGATCCCTGAGGACTGACCGGTCGGTGTCGGGTCACGGGGACCTGGGGATCAGCTGAAGGCGGGGATGACCTCGTCGCAGAACAGCTCCATGGACCGCTTCTGCTCGTTGAGCCCCAGGCCGAGGCTGGCGTAGTAGATGAACTCGTCCACGCCGAGCACTTCGTAGCGTCGGAGTTTGGCGATCACCTCGTCGGGGGTGCCGAATAGGAGATTTTCGCTCAACGTGGCCGGTTCGTAGTCCGCAGCGTTGGTCACCTGGTCCATGGGGATGGTTGCCGGGAATCCGTCTTGCACGTCGCCCAGGTTCTTGAACAGGTTCTCGAACTGGCTGAGCTGCTGTTGGGCGGCCTTCACGGGCACCATCCACTGATCGGCCGAGTCGTACACCGCGGTGTGGCGCATCAGCGCCCATGTGGGCCGGGGTGCCTCGGGGCAGGCGGCGATCGAGGCGTCCAACTGTTCCCTGTAGAGCTCGGCCTCGGCAAACGGTCGGGCGATGGGCCACGACATGACATTGCACCCGTTGGCCACTGCGTAGTCGAACGTGATGGGTGACCGGGCGGCCACCCAGATCGGCGGGTGGGGCTGCTGGACTGGTTTGGGTACCGATGTCGACGTCGGGAACGACCAGAACTCACCGTCGTGGGCATAGTCGCCAGCCCACAACTCTTTGAGGACGGGCAGCATCTCCTGCATGTAGCGCCAAGCGTCGGACTGCTTAAGGCCGGGGCGCATCCGGTCGAACTCGCGCTGGTAGGCCCCCGATCCGATGCCGAACTCGAGGCGGCCGTCACTCACCAGGTCCAGGAACGCCGCTTCGCCGGCCAGCTTGATGGGGTTCCAGTAGGCGGCCACGGCTACCGCGGTGCCCAGGCGGATCCGGCTGGTATGGCCGGCCCACCACGTCAGAATCTGCAGCGGGTTGGGGGCGATGGTCATCTCAAGGGCGTGGTGCTCAGCGGCCCATGCAGTGGTGAATCCTCCGGCCTCGGCCATCTGGACCATCTCGAGGGTGTGGCGGGCCACGTCGTCCATGGCGAGCGAGTCGTCGAGCCGCTCCAGGTTGATGGCCAGTTGGAACTTCATGAAAGTTTCTCCGAGTTGGGGTCGGTGGGGGTTCGATGGGCGAACGAGTCGCGTCGGAAGCTATAGAGCGCATCGCCGTCCACCTCGACGACGACCACGGCGGGGCGACCCGACTCAAGCCCAGCCCGGACGGCCTCGCCCACCTCGTCAATACGTTCGGCTCGTAGACCGACGGCTCCGTAGAGTTCGGCGACCCGTTCGAACGGGGGGCTGTGCACGTCTGCGCCGATGTATCGGCCGTCGAAGAAGTCGCGCTGGTAGGCCTTTTCGGCGCCCCAGCAGCCGTTGTCCATGACCACGGTGACAGTAGGGATGTCATGGCTGACCGCCGTGGACAGCTCCGACAGCGTCATACCGAATCCGCCATCACCCATCAGGCTGATCACCGGGCGGTCGGGACGGGCCAGCTTTACGCCAAGGCCGCAGGCGAAAGAGAAGCCTACGAGGCCGAAGTCCAGGGGACTGAACAGGCAGGGAGGCTCGAAGTGGTCGAGGGCGTCGGTGGCCTGTAGGCACAGCGTCCCGGCATCCAAGGTGATCATGGCGTCACGGGGCAGTACGGCTCGCAGCTCGCGGAACAGGCCCGAGGGCTGGATTGGGTAGGCGCTGGATGCCTGCTCCTCACGCCTGACTTGGTGGGCGGCCCGGTCGTCGGCGAAAGTCCGGGCCCACTTGGCGTCTGTGGTCCCGTCTCCCCTAACGGAGACTAGGGCGGCGGCCAACTGCCCGGCCACCGTCGGGGCATCGCCGTGGATGCCGACCTCGACGGGGAAGAACCGGCCGATGGCCGTGGGCTCGACCTCCACCTGGATGATCGCAGCGTTCCGGTTGACGTTGTCCCACGAATAGAAGGTTGAGTTGAACCCGAGCCGGGTACCCAGGGCGAGGATGACGTCGGCCTCGCACACCAGACGGGACGCCACCGGATTGCCACGGGGACCCATTTGCCCGGCGCACAGCCGGTGGTCGGCGGGGATCGCATCTCCGTGGCCGGGCGAGGTGGCGATAGGGGCGTCCAGCTTCTCGGCCAGGTCAATCACCTCGGCGAATCGACCCCCATTTTTGATCCCGGCGCCAGCCACGATGACCGGCCGCTCAGCTGTGGTCAACAGGGCAGCAGCCTGCTGCACCGGCACGTCGGCACCGGCTGGCAGGTCGACCACCCGGGTAGCCGCGGGGTCCCACGGCGGGTCGAAGTTGGCGGTGCCGGCCAGCACGTCGCGGGGGAGGTTCAGGTGGACGGGCCCTCGCCGGGGGGACAACGCGACCCGGAACGCCTCGCGAATCATTTCGGGGATCCGTTCGGTAGACGGGACGGTCCAGGTCCGCTTCGTGATGGGGCGAAACAGGGCGTCCTGATCGACCTCTTGGAAGGCGTCGCGGTAGACGTGGCTGGTTGCCAGTGCACCAGCCAGGGACACCACCGGCGAGAAGGCTGCCGCGGCCTGGGCCACTCCGGTCACCAAGTTGGTGGCACCGGGGCCGTTCTGCCCGGCTAGGACTACCCCGGCCCTGCCGGAGGCCCGGGCGTACCCGTCAGCCATGTGCGTGCCGGTGCGCTCGTCGTGGACACCGATATAGGTGATGTCGTCGGCGTCGTGGAGCCCGTCGAACAACTCCATGGCAGCCGAGCCGATCAGTCCAAATACGTGGCGGACCCCCTCGACCTGCAGGGCTTCTACCGCGGCAAGGCCACCGGACATGGCCTGCGGTTCGGTACGTCGTTGCGGGTCTGTCGCCATCAGCCGGGGAGTCTTCCCGATCCGGCGAGGAAGTGCACAAGGGGATCGGCGAACCGGTCGGGTGCCTCCAGCAAACCAAGGTGGCGGACCCCGGGGACGATGACGACCTCCCCGGAGGAGGCCTCGGAGGCGATGGCCCGGGCCATGTCGGGGGTACTGCCTGAGTCGTAGTCCCCAGTCATGGCGAGTAGAGGCAGGTCAGGTAGGAAATTTGGTCGGACCAGCTCGTCGACGCCAGTAGCCAGCACATGACGGGCCCGGGCGAGGGCTTCGCTGTCGGCGGCCAGGACACGTCGACGGACGTCGGCCACCACCTCTGGCTGATCGTCACGGAACTCCGGAGTGAACCAACGGTCCAGGGTGACGTCGATGGTGGACGCCATGCCCCACCGCGCAGTGGCGGTGGCCCGCTCCTCGACCAGGCGTTGAGCCTCGGGGCTCCGCTTATGCGGCGACGCGATGACCACCAGACCGGCCACCCGGTCCGGGTGGTCCATGCCCACCCGACGGTTGATCATGCCGCCCAGAGAGAATCCGACCAGCACAGCCCGGTCGATGCCGTGGTCATCCATGACCGTGATGGCATGGTCGGCGAAGGCCCGCAGCGTGGGCTCGACGAGTGGGTCCGGGGCGACACCGTGGCCCGGGAGATCGTAGGACACCACCTGACGATCAGCCTCGAGCGCCGGGAGCATCCCGTCCCAGATGGTCCGGTCCAGCCCGATCCCGTGGATGAGGACCAGCGGCGGGCTGGCAGCGGTCACCCGAATCCGAGGGGCAGCATGGGGAACCAGTCTTCGCGGAGGCGCTGACCGTCAACCATGTCGTGGCCGTCGAACGGCGGCGAGGTGGTGCCCCGGCGCTGCACGTAGCGGGCGTCGTCTCCGACCATGCGCAGCGAGAACGCCCGCCGGAGGTTCGCCGACCCTCGGGCGCCGTGGACGGTCCGGTAGTGGAAGGCCACGGCGTCGCCCGGCTCGCACGCCCACTCCATGACCTCGAACCGGTCGGGTTCGGCGTCGGGATCTGGTGCCGGCTGGAAGCCTCCGCTGTGGGTCGTGTGGTCGTCGCCGTAAAAGCCGGTCATGGTGGTCCAGCTCACCGGATGGACGGCCTCGTCCCATAGGTGGGACCCGCGGATCAGACGGAGGGTGGCCTCTGTCGGCACGGGGTCCAGTGGGATCCAGATGCTGACCGTCTGTGGGCCGTCCACGAAGTAGTAAGGAGCGTCGCAGTGCCAGGGGGTCGGACGGGGCGCACCCGGCTCCTTGACCAGCACGTGCTCGTGGAACAACTGCACGGTCTCGGAGCGCATCAGTCCGGCGGCCACGTCGGCAATGCCCGAATCGAAAGCGAACCGCTCGAACTCGGGGATGCGAGACCAGTTGCAGTAGTCGTCCCAGAAGCGTCCGGCGTCATCAGCGGTGCCGTTGTCGTCGAAGAACTCGCTGGGTTCAGCCTCGTTGCGGGCTATTCCGGCGGCCAACTCGTCGACCCAGTCGGCGAACAGCCCCTCAAGGTGCACGGCTCCGTCGGCGGCGAACGCGTCGGCCAACTCGTCGGAGATGGGAGGCGCGGTCGCGTGGTCGGTCACCCGGGGAGGATACGTCGCCCCATCTCCGCGATGCTTGGGGGATGCGGAAGGTGACGTTGCGTGAGTTGGAGCACTTCGTGGCCCTTGCCGAGCATGGTTCGGTGACCGGGGCGGCCCGGGCCATCGGGCTGTCCCAGCCCGCCATGTCGACCTCGCTGCAGGAGCTGGAGAGGGCTCTCGGGGTGACACTGTTCGTGCGGCACCGGGGTCGTGGCCTCGGCCTGTTGGCGGAGGGCGAGGCGCTATTGGTGGAGGCCCGGGAGCTGCTAGCCCGGGCGGCCGAACTCGAAGAGCGTATGTCGGCCTCGTCGGACGGCTCGGCGGGGCGGCTGGTGCTGGGTTCTCTGACCACCGCTGCGCCCATCGTGGTGCCGTCTCTGGTCCGTCGGTTTCGTGACCGGCATCCGGGGGTGGATGTGGAGATTCGGACCGGGGCCCAGGCCGAGTTGTTGGAGGCGGTGGCGTCCGGTGCGCTTCATGCGGCGTTGACCTACGACCTGGGGCTGGGCTCCGGTATCCGCTTCGTCCGGTTGGCCGATTCGGCACCCCACGTGCTGGTGGCCGCTGACCACCGACTGGCCATTGAGGTAGCGGTGGGCCTCGATCAACTGGTCGACGACCCGTTCGTGATGCTGGACCTGTCGACCAGCCGCGAGTACTACACGTCGCTGTTTCTGGCTGCCGGGGTGTCGATGCGTCCGGCCATGACGGTGACCGACCTCTCGTTGGTGCGTTCGCTGGTCGGCAATGGGTTTGGGTGGTCGCTGGGCAACCACGTCCCGGCGCGGGACGAGGCCCAGGACGGTTCCCGGGTGGCCTATGTCTCGTTGAGGACCGACGTACCGCCGTTGGGCCTTGGCTTGGCCTGCCGGAGCGCTGATCGTGGTCCGGCCGTGCTGGATGCCTTCACGGAGTTCGCCAGTTCGTCGCTGCGATTCCCACGACAGTTGGAAGACTGACCGTTCTATATAGGTAATACGAATCCAGTAGATCAAAAGCATCCCTTTGACGGATGGCTCGACATGCACCAGCATTTGGGGGTGCCTTCGATCTCCATCCCTTCGATCCCTGCTGTGGCGGACCTGCTGGGGGAGCTAGTGGCGTACCCCACCGAGAGTTGCTCTCCCAACGTCGACTTCATCGACCACTACGCGGATCGGGCCCGGAGGATCGGCGCTGCGGTCGACGTGGTGTCCGGTGAGGCGGGGCGAGCCAACCTGCACCTCCGCTTCGGTCCGGATGCACCGGGCGGGATCCTGTTGTCGGGTCATACCGACGTGGTTCCCGCCGGGACTGGTTGGGATACAGATCCCTACGTCCTCACCGAGGTGGACGGACGACTTGCCGCCCGCGGTACCACCGACATGAAGGGCTTCTTGGCCGCCACACTCGTGCTGCTTGAGGAGATCGACGTTGACTCCCTCCGGGCCCCGGTCCACCTGGGCCTCAGTTACGACGAGGAGGTCGGCTGCATCGGCGTACGGGGTCTGCTCGACGTGCTGGCTACCGGGTCCACGGGTGCCGGAACGTGTGCCCCTGAGGTCGTGGTGGTGGGCGAACCTACGGGGATGCGACTATGCAACGCCCACGCCGGCAAGGTCGCCCACCGGATCGATCTCACTGCGGCTTCCGGGCATTCCAGCCGGGCCGGGACTGAACCGACCGCTGTACACGAGGGCGCTGCTCTGGTTGCGCTGGTCCAAGGCCTGAACGATTCCGATCGCGGCATCAGCGCCAACGTGGGATCGATTCACGGCGGGGTGGCGGTCAACGTGTTGGCCCCGTCGTGCACGCTCGAGTTCGAGGTGCGTCATCGGGCCGACACCGATCCCGACGAGGTGCTGGCCGGTGTCCTGGACGCGGTGGCCGACGCCGATCGGCGACTGTCGGCCGTGGGCGGACGTGCCACCTCCGAGTTGTTCATTGGCTACCCGGGCCTGGACACCGATCCCTCGCTGGCCCCGGTCGTCGCCATGGCCGACCTGGTGGGTTGCGGCGCACCGGGCACCGTGGCGTTTGGTACCGAGGCCGGCCTTTACGCCGACCGGTTGGGCGTGCCGTCGGTCATCGTCGGACCCGGCGACATCGCAGACGCCCACCGTCCCAACGAGACGGTGGCCCCCGACCAACTTGAGCGGTGCGGTGACGTGCTGCGTCGAACCATCCACCGTTTCTGTTCCGACGACGGCTCGGCCGTTGCAGGGACTGTCCCAGTTGACCGTCTCAGTTAAGGGAGACCCCCCCATGAGTACCGCTACCGAAGAGAAGTTCACCACCGACCCGTGGCCCGAGTCCCCCGAAACCGGCGAGGTCCTAGCCCGGGTCGATGCCCTGGGCCCGGTCTGGCGGGAGCGCGCTCGCGCTCTAGACGAAGCCGTCGAGTTCCCGCACGAGAACTTCGCTGAGGCCAAGGCTGCCGGTCTACACGCCCTCTGCCTCCCCACCGAGTACGGCGGCGCTGGCTGGTGGCTGCCCGGTCGCTTCAGTCCCTGGTACAAGGTGCTGGAGCGAATGGCCCGGTGGGAGACCAACACTGCCCAGTTGCTCCAGGTGCACAACCATGCGGCGGGCATTATCGCCTTCCACTCCACGCCTGAGCAGCGCGACCGGTTCCTTCCCGACATCGCTGATGGGGCCTTTTGTGCCTCGTTGGGCTCGGAGGCGCACCTGTACGAGAACGGCGCTGAGGTCCTCGAGTCCGAGTTGACCCAAGTCGACGGCGGTTACCGACTGACGGCCCGCAAGGGATTCGCCTCGGTCGCCGCTGCCGCCAAGTACCTGATGGTGTGGTGTGCCGTGGAGGGTGACACGCCGTATGCGGGTCGGATGGTGTTCGCGGTGGTGGAGGTGGACTGGGAGGGCGTCGAGTTGTTGGACGACTGGCAGATGTTGGGTATGCGATCCACCATCTCCTGTGGCGTGAAGTTCGACGACGTGTTCGTGCCCGACAGCCACGTGGTGGGCACCCCTGGCGGGTGGGTCACCGAGGACCAACGCACCTTCTCCTGTGCATACGCCGCCAACCACCTGGGTTCGGCCCAGGGGGCTTTCGACTTCCTGACTGACTACATCGGCGGGCGCCCCGACCTGGCTGGGTCGGAGGCTGTACGGGTGAAGCTAGGCCAGATGGACGCCCAGCTATTCGCCGCCCGATCCTGCCTGTACGCCACAGCGGCCCGGCTGGACCGGGGCGACGATCCTGACGAGTGCGAGGCCGATGCGGTGCGCACTATGCATCTGGCCAAGGACGCGGTACTGACCATCCCCTACCAAGGATTCGACCTGGTAGGCGCCCGGGCCTGCCACGAGCGGTACCCGCTGGGCCAGATGATGCGTGACGCCCGGACCTTTACCCTCCACTTCAGGGACGACCTTTACGTGGAGCGCCTGGCCCAATTGGCCCTCGGTAAGGGCTTCTTGCCCAAGGGCGGCCGCGGGGGATCCACTCCCTTCGAGGAGGGGGCGGGGGCTACGGCCCAGGCCACCGCTGGGGCATGATCTGCTCCACCCGAACGCCGCCATCCACGCCGTCAGTTATGAGAAAGCGTCCGACGCCATGACCCATCAGCGCATCCGCCCCTTCAACACGAAGGAGACGTACCCCGAGCAGAACCTCGATAACGACCTCAGCCAGGGTGTGGTGGCCCGCGGAACCATGGTCTTCCTGCGGGGCCAGGTCGCCCAGGACCTCGACACCCGGGAGTCGTTGCACACTGGCGACGCCGGAGCCCAGACGGCCAAGACCATGGAGAACATCGCCATGCTGCTGGCCGAGGCTGGCTCGGAGATGTCCCATATCTGCCGGATCGTCGTCTACCTGACTGACATCCGATACAGGGAGGCCGTCTATCAGGAGATGGGAAGGTGGCTCCAGGGCGTCCACCCGTGCTCGACGGGAATCATCGTGTCCGCCTTGGCTCGCCCCGAGTGGGTGGTGGAGATCGAGGTCACCGCGGTGATCCCCGACTGACCGATTCGATTGACCGGCCTGACCGAATGGATCTCCACGTGACGACCCCCCAGCCTGAGACTGGCGCCTTGTTGTCTGGTCTGCGCACCGTGGCCGACGGGCCGCTGTCGGCGGCTACCAACATGCCACCGGCCATGTACCACTCCGACGCGGTGTTGGCCCTCGAACAAGAGCGGGCCTTCGGACGGGACTGGGTGTCGCCCGGGCTGGCCGCCGAGATCCCCGAGGTGGGCGACCACCTGGTCTGGTCGATCGCCGACCAGCCGGTGTTCTGCGTCCGCGACGGTGATGATCGGGTCCGGACGTTTTCCAACGTGTGCCGGCACCGGATGATGACCTTGGTGGCCGGCGACGGGAATTCCCGCCGGATTACCTGCCCGTACCATTCGTGGACATACGACCTAGGTGGGCAACTAGTGGGGACAAACCACATGGAGCGCACCGACGGATTCGACCGGGTGGACATCTGTCTGCCCGAGATCCGCACCGAACTCTGGGAGGGGTGGATCTACTGCACTCTGGACGACGATGCCCCGTCGGTGGCCGATCTGCTGGCTCCCATCGAGGGCTTCGTGGCGCCCTACGGCCTAGCCGACTACGTGCCGATCCACCGGGTGGACGAGGTGTGGGACGGTAACTGGAAGTTCCTTACTGAGAACTTCATGGAGGGCTACCACCTGCCTGTCACCCACCGGGTCACGCTCGGAACCTGGATGCCCATGGACTCGGTGGTGTTCCCCGACGAGAGCCACGGAGCGTTCACGTACCAGATGTTCGAGAAGGACGAGAACGCCGTGTATGGGCGCGCCCATCCGGACAACGACCGACTGGAGGGGGCGTGGCGGAGCACCACGTTCATGCCGACGGTGTTCCCCGCCCACATGTACATCCTCGCCCCCGACCACCTCTGGTACCTATCGCTACGACCCCGGGGAACCGGTCAGGTCGAGCTGCGGTTTGGGATTGCCCTAGCGCCCGAAGTGCACGCCTCGCTGGTCGAACCCGAAGCGTGGATCACCGAGATGGTCGACTTCTTCACCGCGGTCTGCGAGGAAGACCGCAAGGTGGTGGAGGGCATCCACGTCGGATCCCGCTCGCCGCTGGCCACACCTGGTCCGCTGAGTTGGCTCGAGCATGAACTCCACCACTTCATGGGCTATCTGGCCGACCGCTTGACGTCCACCGACTGACCCCCGACCCGGGAGCCCACCATGACCTTCTCCATCACCGGACACTGTGCCAGGACCGGTATGGCCGGGGTGGCTATCACTACCTCGTCCATCTGTGTGGGGTCGCGTTGCCCCCATGCCAGAGCCGGCGTGGGCGCCGTGGCTACCCAGAACATCACCGACCCGACTCTGGCCACCCGTGTGTTCGAGTGCCTACAGGCCGGTGAAACGGCCGCCGAGGCGGTGGCCACCGTCATGGACGGTCGAGCCAACGCCGAATACCGACAACTGGCGGTGGTCGACATGGCCGGTCGGACTGGACACTTCACCGGGGCCCACATCTTGGGCACCAACCGCGTCGTGGAGGGTGACCACTGCATCGCAGCGGGCAATCTGCTGTCGACACCGGAGGTTCCTGCCGCCATGGTGGCCGGCTTCGAGGCCGACCCTGGCGCCCACCTGGCCGACCGCCTGCTACTTGGCCTGGAGGCCGGGCTAGCCGCTGGTGGAGAGGAGGGTCCAGTTCGCTCAGCAGCCCTTCTGGTCCACCACGAGCAACCCTTCGCACTGGTCGACCTGCGTTGCGATTGGAACGAAGACGACCCAGTGGTCGTGCTGCGCCGTCTGTGGACCGATTACGAACCCCAGATGCAGCCCTACTTGGACCGGGCCGTAGATCCGGGGGTGGCGCCCAGCTACGGCGTGGCCGGCGACCGGTGAGTCGATACCGGTGCTGACCGACGAACAGGTCGAAACGTTCCGGCGCGATGGAGTCTTGACGGTTCCCAACGCAGTCACGCCGGATCAACTGGCAGCACTGCGCGCCGACATGGACCGCTGGGTCGAGGAGAGTCGGGCCCACACCGGGCCCTACGGGGAGACGATCGACGGGCGCCCCCGGTTCGACGTGCAGCCGGGTCATTCGAAGGACCGGCCGGCGTTGCGGCGGGTCTCGGCGCCCACGGAGGTCTCAGCCGCCCACCGCGAGGTCATGGCCAACAGCGCCATGGTCGACATGGTGGCTGACTTGATCGGTCCCGACGTCCGGCTCCACCACACCAAGGTCAACACCAAACTCCCGGGGGCGGCCACCGAGGTGCAGTGGCACCAGGACTTCCCGTTCACCCCGCACTCCAACGCTGACCTGATGACCGCCCTGCTGATGGTCGACGAGGTGACTGTGGAGAACGGCCCCTTGGAAGTGGCTCCTGGTTCGCACAACGGCCCGATTCACTCGCTGTGGCACGACGGGGTTTTCACGGGCGCCATCTGTCCAGACGCCGTCGCTGCGATGCGTGATGCTGCCGTATCGTGCACAGGCCCGGCGGGTTCGGTGTGTCTGATGCACACCCGGTTGGCCCACGCCTCGGCCCCCAACCGGTCGGATCGGTCCCGGACCCTGTTCATCTGTGTCTACGGGGCGGGCGATGCCGTGCCGTATGGCCCCAATCCGGTGCCCACGGCCCATCAGGGATTGTTCGTACGGGGTTCGGACCCCGGTCGGGTCCGGACCGGGGACTTCGAGATGGACCTGCCTGAACCGCCGACGGGAGCGTCGTTCTTCACCCAGCAGGAGGCCTCGGTAGTAGATCCGGGGCGAGGGTGACGGTACGTCGACCGGTGGCAGTCGACGACCGGCTCCGATCGTGAACCCGAAGCCTTCGAAGCGATTACCGTACCGAAACTGTCTGAAGCGATCGTCTGAAGTGGGGTCGTCTGAGATGTGGGGCTGTCGATGATCGGTGAGCGCCGTCGAGGAGGCCGGGGTGCGCGCGCTGCTGCACGGGCGACTGAATCGGTCGCCGGGGTGCTGCAACCTCGCCGGCGCATCCCCACCTACGACCTGCTCGACGAGGGGTCGCTGGACCGCCTCGAGGCCCACGCCGACTGGATCCTCGATGAGATCGGCATCGAAATCCGGGGGGACGAGGAGGCTGTCGAACTGTTCCGGGCGGTGGGTGCCCGCGTCGAGGGGGAGCGGGTGCGGTTCGATCCAGGCCTGGCCCGGAGCCTGTGCACCACGGCGCCGGCCGAGTTCGCCATGCACGGGCGCGATGAACGCCATACGGTCACCGTCGGTGGCGACCACGTCGTCTTCTCACCGGCCTACGGGTCACCGTTCGTGTCGGACCTCGACGACGGCCGGCGCTACGCCACGCTGGTCGACTTCGAGAACCTAGTGAAGCTGGCCTACGTGTCGCCGTGGCTGCAGCACTCAGGTGGCACGGTGTGCGAGCCAGTGGACGTTCCTGTCAATAAGCGGCACCTGGACATGGTGTACGCCCACCTGCGCTGGTCGACCAAGCCGTTCATGGGTGCGGTGACGGCGCCGGAGCGGGCCGAGGACTCTGTCGCCATGGCCCGCATCGTCTTCGGAGCCGACCGCCTCGAACGGGACTGCGTTGTCCAGGGGAACATCAATGTCAATTCGCCGCTGGTGTTCGACGACGTGATGACCGGGGCGCTCAAGACCTATGCCCGGGCCAACCAGGCCAACGTGATTTCACCGTTCATCATCGGGGGTGCCATGGGTCCGGTCACCCAGCCGGCGCTCATCGCCCAGGCTCACGCTGAGACCATGGTGGGCATCGCTCTGGCCCAACTGGTGCGCTCTGGTTCACCGGTGGTGTACGGCAGCTTTTTGACCACCATGGACCTGCGCAGCGGAGCACCGACGTTCGGGACGCCCGAGGCGGTACTAGCCACCTACGCCATGGGTCAGCTGTCGCGCCGACTGGGACTGCCACTGCGTTGCGGCGGTCACTACACGGCGTCCAAGGTGGCCGACGCCCAGGCGATGATGGAGTCGGCCGACGCCATGGGGGCGTCCATCTACGCTGGGGCCAACTTCGTGCACCAGGCCGCTGGCTGGCTGGAGGGCGGGCTGGTCACCGGTTACGAGAAGTTCGTGATGGATGCCGACCACCTGGGGATGCTCACCCGACGCATGGGGGGTCTAGTGGTCGACGACGACTCGTTGGCCGTTGAGGGTTATCGGGAGGCTGGGCCGGGAACGGCCCATCTGGGGACTGCCCACACCCTGGCCCACTTCGAGGAAGCCAACTACAACTCAGTACTCCTCGACACCAACTCCTTCGAGCAGTGGGCCGAGGATGGGGGGCGGGACATGCAGCAGCGGGCCAACGCCCTCTGGAAGCGCATGCTGGCCGACTACGAGCCGCCGGAGATCGATCCGGGGACGGATTCCGAGTTGCAGGCGTTCATGGCCGAACGCAAGGGTTCCGAAGATGACGCTTGGTATTGAGCATCTATACCGAAACTGAACCTTGAGTTTCACCCTGCCCTTGTCATCGCCGGGGTGGGTGTCGACGTGTTCGAATTCATGTGGCGGGCTCAGGTGCTGGTGGGCTGATCGGGAGGAACGGCGTCAGTAGGAGCGTCGCTCGGTAGCGCCGTGGTACAACACATCGGACAGGGCGGCGTTGGCCGACGCCCGGACTGCTCGGCCGTCGTCAGTCATCTCGGTTTCTGGTCGGGGCACGACGAGGAACGCCGGATCCACGGGGTCGTTGCCTACGACCAGCACGTGGTGCTCACCTCGTTCCGGGCGGGCGTCGACGCCGATGTAGGACTGGAAGGCCACGCCCACCCGTCGGGTATCGGATTCGTTGGGCCGTGACCCGTGGATCAGGTGTGGATGGTGGAGCGACATCTGGCCGGGCTGGAGCACCACGTCGACAGCCGTGTCGGGGTCGAACCCGCTCACGTGCTGACCTCGAGTGAGGATGTTGTCTTGCCCGTACCGGTCCTCGTGGGGGCGGATGCCGTCTAGGTGGGTGGCCGGGGCCATGGCCACGCAGCCGTTTTCCGACGTGCTGGGAGTTAGAGCCAGCCAGGCTGTGACCATGTCGGTCCCCTCGATCCCCATGTAGGTGGAGTCCTGATGCCAACTTACGTAGGCCGTGGCATCCGGGTCCTTGATGAACAGCACTGAATTGAGCAGGGCAGCGGGCCGGTCCACGAGTGACGCAACGCAGCCCAGGATTGTCGGGTGGAGGGCCAGGTCGGCCAGGAACGGCAGGACTAGGTGAGCGTTGTTGCGGTGGTCACCATGCAGGTCCTCGGGGAATCGGGCTTCGGCCTCTTCGAGGGCGGCTAGGGCAGCAGAGGCCTCGGCGGTCGTAAGTACGTTGATCGGGGCGAGCCAGCCGTCGTTCCGGTACCGGGAGACCTGCTCGTCGGTGAGTATCGGCACGGCCGCGGACGGTAGCCGAGGCTCCGGTGTTCCACACCGGTGGGTGAGGTCGGGTCGCCAGTATGTTCGGATAATGGACGGAGCAGGTCGGATGCGGGTTCTGTCCAGGGGGATCGTGGCAGCCTGCCCGGGATGTGGGGGACGGGGCTTGTTCCGCCGTCCGTCCCGTCGGGGCTGGTTGCGGATCCGTGAGGCGTGCCCCAGTTGTGGGCTCGTCTTTGAGCGCACTCACGGTCACTGGATCGGCGCCGTGGCTGTTAACACCGTCCTGTCCACTGTGGCGATCCTGATCGTGTTGGTCGTTGCGTTCGTCGTGGCATGGCCCGACCCAGAGGTGCTCGAGGTCCTGGTACCCACGGTCGCTACTTCGCTGGTGGCACCGTTGGCTTTCGCCCCGATTAGCCGCAGCCTCTGGACGGCCATGGTTGTTCTCGTTCTGCCACCGGATGACCCACCCTCGGTGGGCACGCGTCCGATCTAGCCTTCGCGAACCTCAGCCCAATGACCGAGCCGGGCCGACACCCGAGAGGAGAGGGAAACCATGCCAGATGTTGAGCTTCCGTTTAGCCGTGAGGAGTACGCACAGCGCCTGGCGAAGGTGCGTAGAGCTATGGAGGCTCACGGCATCGAGGTTCTTGTGGCCGCCGACCCGTCAAACATGTCGTGGCTGACCGGCTACGACGGGTGGTCGTTCTATACCCCGCAGGCCGTGGTGGTCACTCACGACGGCGAGCCGTGGTGGTGGGGACGACGTATGGACGCCAATGGCGCCCGCCTCACCGTCTACATGGATGAGTCCCGGATACTTGACTACTCCGACGACCATGTCATGTCGACCGAGAAGCACGCTTTCGGCCAGTTAGCTGACCTCTTGGACGGGATGGGTCATGGTTCGGCCCGGGTCGGCGTTGAACTTGACAACTACTACTACTCGGCGGCCGCTCACCAGAACCTGTGTGCCAGGTTGCCCGACGCCGATGTTGTGGACGCCACGGCGCTCGTCAACTGGCAGCGCGGGGTCAAGTCCGACCAGGAACTCGTGTACATGCGGCGGGGCGCCCGGATCGTGGAACGCATGCACGCCCGGATCCGCGACATCATCGAACCGGGTATGCGAAAGTGCGACCTCGTGGCCGAGATCTACGCCACCGGCGTATCGGGCACCGAGGAGTTCGGAGGCGACTACCCGGCCTTCGTACCCATGATGCCAACTGGAGCCGAAGCCTCGGCCCCCCACTTGACCTGGGATGACAAGCCGTTGAAGAGCGGCGAGGGGTCGTTTTTCGAGATCGCTGGTGCTCACCGTCGCTACCAATTACCGCTGTGCCGGACGTCGTTCCTAGGCACCCCGCCCGACGAGATGCGCCGGGCCGAAAAGGCCGTGCTTGACGGCCTCGACGCAGGGTTGGGCGCGGCCCGGGCCGGTAGCCGGGCGTGCGACATGGCCCGAGCCTTTTTCTCGGTGATGGAGGACGCTGGCTTCCACAAGGAGGGCCGCTGTGGTTACCCCATTGGCATCAGCTACCCGCCGGACTGGGGGGAGCGGACCATCTCGCTGCGAGATACCGACGAGTCGGTGCTGGAGCCGGGCATGACCTTCCACTTCATGCCCGGCCTCTGGATGGACACCTGGGGCCTGGAGATCACCGAGAGCTTCGTGGTCGTCGAGAACGGTCCCGGCGAGCCACTGGCCGACGTGTCTCGCGGCATCCACGTGAAGGGGTGACCGTGCCTGCGCCGACCACTGACGGGTCACCAGTCGATCAGATGCTGGCCATCCTCGACGGCCTGATCGCCTTCCCGTCGGTCGCCCTCACCCCGAACGTCGACCTGATAGCCCACGTGGAGGATCTGCTCCGGCCGTACTGCTCGGAGATTCTGCTCTCGCATGACGAGACCAAGACGAAGGCCAACCTCTTCGCCACCATCGGACCGGTCGTCGACGGCGGGATCATGTTGGCCGGCCACAGTGATGTGGTCCCCGTCGACCTTGGTGACTGGACCTCGCCGCCCTTCACTGCCACCCGCCGTGGCGACCGCATCTACGGGCGGGGCACGGCCGACATGAAGGGATTCTTGGCCTGCGTGCTGGCCCTGGTCCCCCGATGGGCGGCGCTCGATCTGGTTCGGCCCGTCCACGTGGCCCTCACCTTCGACGAGGAGGACGGTTTCCACGGCGCTCCGATCCTCATTGATTCGTTGGCCGACGCGCCCCGGCCCGCCGTGGCCATCGTCGGCGAGCCGACCGGCCTGAAAGTGGTTGGGGCCCACAAGGGCTGTTATGAGTACACCACCACGGTCACCGGTATGAACGGACACAGTTCCCGCCCGGCCGAGGCGGTTAGTGCCGTGCACTACGCCACCCGTTGGATCGGCGGTCTGCTGGGCCTCGAGGAAGAACTGGTCGAGCGGGCGCCGGCCGGTAGTCGGTTCGAGCCGATACATACCACTACGAACGTTGGCGTGATCAACGGTGGGCTGGCTCGCTGCACAGTGGCCGGGGGCTGTTCGTTCGACTGGGAGATGCGCCCCGTGCAGGGCAGCGACGCCGGGTTCGTGAAGGACCGGATGGCTGCACTTGAGTCGGGGCTATTGGCCGAGATGCGCGCCGTGCACCCTGAAGCCGCCATCGAGACCGAGGCGGTGTGTGAGATCGACGGCCTTGAATGGGAGGAGTCGTCCCCGGCTCTGGACCTCATGCGGTCCCTGCTGGGTGGTGATCCACCGGTCGGGGTGGTGGCCTACGGGACCGAGGCCGGTCTCTACCAGGCGGCCGGGATGCCCTCGGTGGTGTGGGGACCCGGTGACATCGCTGTGGCCCATCGACCCGACGAGTTCGTCGAGGTGTCCGACCTCGAGGTCTGCCTGGAACTGCTCCTGGGACTGGGCAGCCACCTGACCGACTGAGGCCTGCATGGCCGGGGACTCGGGTCATCCGGGACGCCCTGTCGTGGAAGTTCCCAGCAGGCCGTCGTAGGTGATTTGACCATCGCACGATGGCTCTAGACAGTCTCACGGATCCGTTATAGGCTCTCACTTCCACGCGCTCGAGAGTTGCTCCCGGTGGCGTGTCTGATCGAACCCACACCCGGTAGGAGTGCACCGATGACCCGCATGACCCCCAGCGAGGCCTTCGTCGAGACGATGGTGGCCAATGACGTCACCACCACGTTCGGCATCATGGGCTCGGCGTTCATGGACGCCATGGACATCTTCGCTCCGGCCGGCATCCGCCTGGTGCCTGTAGTCCACGAGCAGGGTGCTGCCCACATGGCCGACGGCTATGCCCGGGTCAGCGGTCGCCACGGGGTGGTCATCGGCCAAAATGGCCCCGGCGTCTCCAACTGCGTGACGGCCATCGCCGCGGCCTTTTGGGCCCACAGCCCGGTGGTCATGATCACCCCGGAGACCGGGACCATGGGCCAGGGCCTAGGAGGCTTCCAGGAGGCCAACCAACTCCCGATGTTCCAGGAGTTCGTCAAGTACCAGGGTCACATTGCCAATGAGAATCGTATGGCCGAGATCACCGCCCGCTGCTTCGACCGGGCCATGTCTGAGATCGGTCCCACCCAGCTGAACATCCCCCGCGACCGCTTCTACGGCGACATCGACGTGGAGATCGCTAAGCCAATGGTGCTCGATCGTGGCCCCGGAGGCGACGACAGCCTGAACGCTGCAGCCGACATGCTCGCTGCTGCGAAGTTCCCGGTGATGGTGTCGGGCGGCGGCGTGGTCATGGGCGACGCCATGGCCGAGGCCGTTGCTCTGGCCGAGCGCCTGGGCTGCCCGGTGGTGAACAGTTACCTACACAACGACTCGTTCCCGGCCAGCCATCCGCAGTGGTGCGGCCCGCTGGGCTACCAGGGCTCCAAGGCTGCCATGAAGTTGATCGCCCAGGCCGACGTCGTCCTGGCGCTGGGAACCCGCCTCGGCCCGTTCGGCACCCTGCCCCAGCACGACATGGACTATTGGCCCAAGGACGCCAAGATCATCCAGGTCGACGCCGACCACAAGATGCTCGGCCTGGTCAAGAAGATCTCTGTCGGGATCTGCGGCGACGCCGGTGCGGCTGCCGTTGCTCTCACCGACCGACTGGCTGATCGCACCCTGGCCTGCGACGCTACGACGGTCGAGCGGGCCCAGCTCATGGCCGACGAGAAGGCTGACTGGGAAGCCGAGCTGGACGACTGGACGCACGAGACCGATGACTTCAGCATCGACATGATCAAGGAGGCCGTCCAGGAGAAGGACAACTGGATGCACCCCCGCCAGGTCCTACGCGAGCTGGAGAAGGCCATGCCGGCCCGGGTCATGGTGTCCACTGACATCGGCAACATCAACTCGGTTGCCAACAGTTACCTGCGCTTCGAGGAGCCCCGTTCCTTCTTCGCCGCCATGAGCTGGGGCAACTGCGGTTACGCCCTGCCGACCATCATCGGCGCCAAGGCCGCTGCTCCGGATCGACCAGCCGTCTCGTACGCCGGTGACGGCGCGTGGGCCATGAGTATGGTCGAGACGATGACCGCAGTGCGCCACGACATTCCGGTTACCGCGGTGGTCTTCCACAACCGCCAGTGGGGTGCCGAGAAGAAGAATCAGGTCGACTTCTACGGCCACCGGTTCGTGGCCGGCGAACTGGACGGCGAGGAGAACTACGCCGAGATCGCCCGGGCCATGGGAGCCGAGGGCGTCAGGGTGAACCAGTTGGAGGACGTCGGTCCCGCACTGACAGCCGCTATCGACGCCCAGATGAACGACGGCAAGACCACGGTCATCGAGGTCATGTGCACCAAGGAACTGGGGGACCCATTCCGCAAGGATGCACTGTCCACCCCGGTGCGCCACCTCGAGAAGTACGCCGACTTCGTCTAAGCCTCTATCCGTGGTGCCGGACCGCCGGCGAAGGCGTCAGTCAGACCCTCGGGCCGGCGCGTGAGACACGTCGCCGGGCCCCAGGGTGCGCGTCCAGGCGGCGAACTCCAGTTGGATGCCGTCAGGGTCCATGAAATAGATCGACCGGACGAACACGCTTCCTCCGGGGTCAGCGGCCACTCCCCATTCGGAATCGTCGTGGTTCATGACTTCGGTGCAGGGCACGCCCGCGTCGCGTAGGCGCTGGACGTAACCGTCGATGTCGGCGGGGTCGACATCGAGGGCCACGTGGTTCATCGAGCCGTGGGCCGTGCGGAAGTCACCCTCGCCGGGCATGGCGGCTGGAGAGGCCACCCCGGGAGCGGCCGGTGGGGAATCGGTGAACCAGAAGAAGGCAATCGAGTCGCCGTTGCCACAGTCGAAGAAGAAGTGCTGGCCCCCACCGCCGCCCAACTCAATGGTCTTGACCAGCGGCAGGCCCAGCACGCCCTCGTAGAAGGCCACGGTGGCAGCCATGTCGCGACACACCAACGCCAGGTGATTGATGCCCCGGGTGCGGAATCCATCGGTCATGGCTGTTGATCCTCGCGCACCGGATGTCGAGTGTCGGGGGTGAACCGCATGCTGAGTGACTTGCGGCCGTTCAGGATGGCGATTGGTAGAGGGAGGACCCCCCGATCGTGGTCACCCGCTCCGGTCATGGGCGCACCCTAGGCGGGCTGTCAGAATCGCTTCTGTGCCGGACCTGATCAAACGCCACCCTGAACAGCAACTCGTCGATCTGGCCGATCGGGTGGTCGTGGTGACCGGAGGGAGCCGGGGACTAGGCCGGGCCATGGTGGAGGCGTTCGCCCGGTGCGGAGCCAACGTGGTGGTGGCCAGCCGCAAGCTCGAGAACTGCACCGCCCTCGCTGACGAGGTGGCCGAGGCGACGGGCCGCCGGATCCTCCCGGTGGTGTGCCACGTCGGCGACTGGGACCAGTGCGATGCCCTGGTCCAGGCCACCTATGAGGCCTTCGGCCGTTGCGACGTGCTGGTCAACAACGCCGGCAGCTCACCGCTCTACCCGTCGTTAGAGGAGGTCACGCCTGAGCTCTTCGACAAGACGATCGCCGTGAACCTACGGGGCACGTTTCGCCTGTCGGCCGCCTTTGGTACCCGGATGGTGGCCGACGGTGGCGGGAGCATCATCAACGTGAGCTCCATCTCGGCATCGGCGCCTACGGCCGTCGAGGCCATCTACGGAGCTGCCAAGGCTGGCGTACATTCGTTGACCGAGTCGTTCGCCCGGGCCTACGGGCCGACGGTGCGGGTCAACTGCCTGCAACCCGGCCCGTTCCTGACTGACATCTCCACCCACTGGCCGGAAAGCGCACATGAGGGGTTCCGCCGTCGGCTGGCCCTGGGGAGGGCCGGCGAGGCGCACGAGATCGTTGGTGCGGCGCTGTACCTGGCGTCGGACGCTTCGTCGTTCGCCACCGGCTCGGTCATCAAGGTTGACGGTGGCGCGGTGTACGGCACCGGCTGACGGGTCCCTCAACGGATCGGCCTTGTGGGGTTGTCCTACGATGCGCCGATGCTTGAGGTCTCCTCGCCGGAAGCACGACTGGTCGACGAACTACAGGCCATCCTTGGCGCCGGGGGATGGCTGGAGCCGTCCGACGCGCTGCATCTGACCGTCGACTACCGGGGTGTGTTCTCCGGGACGCCGCTCCTGGTGGCCCGACCCAACTCAGTCGACGAGGTCCGGGCCGTGGTGCGACTGTGCGCGGCGGCCGGCGTGGCCATCGTCAGCCAGGGAGGCCACACGTCGCTGTCTGGTGGTTCAGTTCCCACCACGGATCGTCCATCGGTCCTCTTGTCCACCTCCCGCATGAACCGGATCGTTTCGGTCGACCCGGCCCGCTTCACCATCACCGCCGAGGCGGGCTGCACCATCGAGCAGGTCCAGCAGGCGGCCGCCGCGGTAGATCTGGAGCTGGGCATGGACTGGGGGGCCCGGGGCACGGCCACGGTGGGTGGCGCGGTGTCGACCAACGCTGGTGGCTTAAACGTGCTGCGTTACGGGCCAGCCCGGGACAGCGTGCTGGGACTCGAGGTTGTGCTGGCCGACGGCGAGGTGTTCGACGGGCTGCGGGCGCTGCGAAAGGACAACACCGGGTACGACCTCAAGCACCTGTTCATCGGAGGCGAGGGATCACTGGGTGTCGTGACCCAGGCGGTGCTACGCCTCTACCCCCGACAGGACCACCACCGCACGATGTTCGCCGCGCTGTCCGACCTAGATGCCGTGCACGAGCTCTTTGCCATGGCCTGCGCGCGGGACCACGGCGGCTTGACGGCTTTTGAACTGGTCCCCGAGACCGGAGTGGCCGGCACCATTGGCGCGTTCGGTGTGCTGCGTCCGCTGGCGACGGTGGCGGACTGGTACTTGCTGGCCCGGTTTTCCGGTAGCTCTTCGATGGACGCCACTGCCGAGGGGTTTCTGGCCGACGCGCTCGGTGCCGGCCTGGTGGTGGACGCCACGGTGGCCATGACCGTCGCCCAGGAGGAGAACCTCTGGCTGATGCGCGACGAACTTCCGCCCGAGACCCTGTTCGACGCCAAGGGGGCAAAGTTCGACGCCGCGGTGCCCATTGACCGCGTGGCCGAGTTCCAGCGGGCCGTCGAGGCGGTGACCGTCGAGATGTGTGGCGACCATGCCGTCGTCTACTCATTCGGCCATCTAGGCGACGGCAACCTGCACCTCTACGTCGTACCCGCCCTCGAGCGGGGCAGCCGAATGGATTCCGATCTGGCTGCCACGATTACCGACGCCATCGACGAGCTGCTGTGGAGCATGGGCGGCACGGTGAGTGCCGAACACGGTGTGGGCCAAGACCTCCTGGACCGTGTGGGACGTCAGAAGTCGCCCGTGGAGTTGGACATGATGCGTCGGGTTAAGGCGGCACTGGACCCAAACGACCTGTTCAATCCCGGCC
Organism: Acidimicrobiales bacterium; assembly: GCA_030747595.1. Taxonomy (NCBI): domain Bacteria; kingdom Bacillati; phylum Actinomycetota; class Acidimicrobiia; order Acidimicrobiales; species Acidimicrobiales bacterium. Next base: position 117,164 of record JASLKK010000002.1, read on the forward strand.
GGGGTGCACACTGCGCTCCCGTCCCGTCGACCGCTGACCAGCCAACCGAGGAGGAGACGCCATGACGGTGGGGCGACCGAGGGCATCCGTCGCTGCCATGGCCTCGTATCGGCCCGGAAAGTCGGTGGCCATGGCCGCCGACGAGCACGGCCTCGATTCGACCGACGAGGCCCAAGCGGTCAAGTTGTCATCCAACGAGAACCCGTACCCGCCGGTGGCATCGGTGGTCAAGGCGGTGGCCGCGGCGGTCGGCGAGGTGAACCGTTACGGCGACCATGGGGCGGTCGAGCTCCGTCATGCCCTGGCCGGATGGCTGGGTGTCGACGTCGGACGGGTAGTTACGGGCTGCGGGTCAGTCGGCCTGCTTCAGCAGCTCTTCTTGGCCTACGTCGACCCTGGAGACGAGGTGGTCTATCCGTGGCCGTCGTTTGAGGCCTATCCGGTGGATGTGGCGATCACCGCGGCCACCGAGGTGGCGGTTCCGCTGGCTGGACACACCGCCGATCTGGATGCGTTGGCCGCGGCCGTGACGCGCCGGACCAAGCTGGTGGTGCTGGCCAACCCCAACAATCCGACTGGGACCGCGCTGCACGTGGATCGGATCCGTTCGCTGGTGGAGCGGGTGCCCGACGACGTGCTGGTTGTGGTCGACGAGGCTTACCGGGAGTTCGTGACCGCGGACCTGGGTGATCCGATCGCCGCCCTGGTGCCTGATCATCCCAACGTGGTGGTGCTGCGGACGTTCTCCAAGGCTTACGGTTTGGCGGCCCTCCGGACCGGGTATGGCGTGGCCGACCCGTCGGTGGCCGAGCAGATCGACAAGGTCCTGATCCCGTTTGCCGTGAACCATCTGGCCCAGGTGGGGTCGTTAGCCGCCATTGCCGCCCGTGATGAGGTGCAGGTCGTGATCGACCGGCTGACCTCGGAACGCGACCGGGTGGCGGTGGCTCTGCGGGACGCTGGGTGGGAGGTGCCCGACGCCCACGCCAACTTCGTGTGGCTGCCTCTGGGTGAGCGTACCGACGAGGTCTTTCCCGCTTTGGAACGGCGGGGCGTGGTGGTCCGACCGTTTCCAGGAGTGGGGATCCGGGTCACGATAGGCACACCAGCCGAGAACGATCGGTTTCTGGAGGTACTGGCCGACCTGGACTGACGGCGGTCCGTCCCGCCGCGATTCAGCCGGGGCGGAGGTATGCCCGCACCGATGAGGATCCGGATTGGACACGCTGCGTATGGTGATCATCTCAGCCACTTTCGGCTGGCAAAGGGCAGGGTGGAGCGAAGAGTTCGCTGACGTTCAACGGGATCTTCGGCGGTTGCCGAGTACTGCTTTCCGGTTTGCTGTGGGTGGCGTCTTCGCGAGGGAACCTGCTGCAAATAAACAAGGTCAGGACCCTTTGAGAGAACCGCCCTCCACCGGTAGGCCGGTGCCGTTGACATAGTTGGCGGTCTCCGAGCACAGGAAGGCCACGATCCGCCCAAAGTCGCCCGGGTCGCCGATCCGCCCCATGGGGTGGTCGGCGGCTACGGCGTCCAGGTCGTCGTAGAGTTCGCGCAGGCGGCTGGTGGCGTGCAGGCCCGGCTGGACCGAGTTGACCGTCACCCCGTCGCCGGCCACCTCCGTGGCCGTGGTCTTGAGGAACGCTGTCAGTCCGGCCCGGGCGGTGTTGGAAAGCATCAGGTTCGGGGACGGTTCGCGCACCGTGGCCGAAGTGATGGCCACTACCCGTCCCCAACCTCGCTCGCGCATGGGCGGGATGAGGGCCCGGCACATCCGGACGTGGGCCAGCAGGTTCAACTGGAGGGCCGCCGGGTAGAGGTCGTCGTCAGTGGAGGTGAACGTGCCTGGAGGCGGTCCGCCGGCGTTGGCCACCAGGATGTCCACGTGGCCGAGGGTTGCCACTACTTCGGACAACATGGCGTCGATCGACTCGTCGTCGGTCAGGTCCGCAGCGACGGAGACCGGCTCGCCGGCAACAGTGGGTAGCGCGGCGGCCAGCTTTTCGGTTGACCGCGAGACCAATGCTACCCGTACCCCCTCAGCGGCCAGAGCCTGCGCAGAGGCCAGACCAAGGCCGGCAGAGGCCCCGGTGATCAGCGCAGTACGTCCGGCAATGCCCAAGTCCATGGTCGGACGGTAGTCGTGGCCGGCCGCCACGTCGCAGCCCAACGTTTGGAACTGGCAGGCTATGGCCCATGGGATCACAGCCGTTCTGGAGGGACACCGAAGGGCTGAGCTGGTGGCTCTTCTTGGCGTGTGCATTGGTGTTCGTGGTGGCGTCCATCCGGATCGGCGACGTCCTGTTCACCATCGGATCGGTGCTCTTCCTATCGGCCTGCGTCGTATTTCTGGCCAGCAGGGACCGGCCTTCTGATGACGGGTCACCTGGCGGCGGGTCCGGCGGGGACGGATGACCGGACGTCGCACCGGCGGTGCCCTGCTGGTCGACTGCCTCCTGGCCCAGGGGGTCGACACGGCGTTCGGGGTGCCCGGCGAGAGCTACCTGGCGGTCCTGGACGCTCTCCACGACGTAGAGGATCGTCTCCGGTACGTGCCTTGTCGCCAGGAGGGCGGCGCTGCCTATATGACCGAGGCATGGGCCCGTTTCACCGGAAGGGTCGGGGTGTGTTTCGTGACCCGGGGACCCGGGGCCACCAACGCATCCATCGGGGTGCACACCGCCGACCAGGGTTCGACGCCCATGGTCCTATTCGTCGGCCAGGTGGGGCGTCCCCATCGGGGATTGGAGGCCTTTCAGGAGGTCGAGTACACGTCGTTCTTCGACGACCTGGCCAAGTGGGTGGTCGAGGTGGACAACGCCGCAGACCTACCCCAGGTGGTAACCGCGGCGTTCACCATTGCCACCAGCGGCCGGCCGGGGCCCGTCGTGGTTGCCCTGCCGGAGGACGTCCTGCGTGACCTGACGACGGCCAAACCGGGTCCGGCGGTAGAGGTCACCGAGCAGGACCCCACAGATGGTGGGGTGGCTGCGGTGCAGTCCGTTCTGGCTGGCGCCGAGCGACCTGTGGTCCTCGCCGGGGGAGGCGGATGGACCGATGTCGGGCGGACTTCGCTGGCCGCCTTCACCGAGGCCGCTGATCTACCTGTGGTCGTCTCGTTCCGGCGACACGACCTGTTCGACAACACGAACGCCCGGTATACGGGTGAGGCGGGGGTAGGGATGCCGCCAGCCGTGCGGGAGACCCTGGAGACCGCCGACGTGGTGCTGGCCCTGAACTGCCGGTTCGGCGAGATGACGACTGCCGTCTACACGCTCTTCGGAACGGATGGTCGCCCCAACGACCAGCAGATCGTGCACATGCACCCGTCGGCGTACGAGTTTGGGAAGGTCGTGACACCGGTGGCCACCGTTCAGGCAGGCCCGAATGCCATGGCCGCTGCCCTGCTAGCGGGAGCCGTTCCGGCGGGCGCGGATCGTGCGCGCTGGGCGGGATGGCGGACCGGACGACGGGCCGCCTTTGAGGCCACTCTGGACTGTCCATCCCAGCTGGGAGACCTGGACATGGGTGAGGTCACGGCGTGGTTGCGCGAACGACTTCCGTCAGACGTGGTGGTCACCAACGGGGCCGGAAACTTCTCGGTCTGGCCCAACAAGTTCATGCTCTACGGTTCCGAGGCCCGGCTACTGGCCCCCCAGAACGGGACCATGGGCTACGGCCTGCCTGCTGCCGTGGCGGCCAAGATTGTCGACCCGGATCGCATCGTCATCTGCTTTGCTGGCGATGGCGACGTGCAGATGAACATCCAGGAACTGGGCACCGCCCTGCAGGCCGACGCCCGCCCCATCGTCCTGGTGCTGGACAACTCGTCGTGGGGGACGATCCGCATGCACCAGGAGTTGCACCATCCGGGTCGTGTTTCGGCCACCGATCTCGTGAACCCCGACTTCGTTGCCCTGGCCGGTGCCTACGGCATGCATGCCGAGCGGGTCGACCGGACTGACCGGTTTGCACCAGCCTTCGAGCGGGCACTGGCCTCAGACACCGGTGCCCTCCTGCACCTGGTGATTGCTACCGAGCAGCTAACCCCCCGCCTTACGGTCCAGGGCGTGCGCAACTCCGACGGACCGGAATGATCGTGTGGCGGATCTCGAACCTTCTGTGTCGCTTCACTGCCGACGCTCCGGTGACCGACATGCTCGACGCCGTCGGTGGCTCCGAAGCGTTCGTCCGCTGGAGGACCAGGCTTGATGACCTGTTACCAGGCCGGATTCTGTCGAGCGAGGGGCTAGCCGATCTCGGCCTCGACCGCGTCGGCAACCAAGCGTCGCGTTTCGACATCGTTGATCACCCCGCCGTGGGCTACCTGCTGGATGGCCAACCCCTCAATTAGGCAGGCCAGTCGCCATGCTGAGTCCCGGGGGTTGACACAGGAGAAGTCCCCGGAGGCGACACCGTCTGTGAGGGCTTCAGCGAGAACCTCGACCCAGGCCTCGTCCAACTCCATGACCGTCTGCCGGAAGGACTCGGACTGCAGCGCGACCGCCCAGCCCTCGATCCATAGTCGCCAGCTAGAAAAGCCGCTGGCTGGGTAGAAATTGTTGATCACTATGTCGAGGAGTTCTCTTGGTGTTCCGCCGGTTTCCACCAGAATCCGTAAAGCCGCTAGTTCCTTTTCGGCGGCGTGCCTGAACGCGGCGGCTAGGAGTTCATCCTTGGTGTCGAAGTGGTAGTGGACGAGACCGGTCGAGATCCCGAGGTGCTTCGCCACGTCGCCCACCCGAGTGGCGGCGATCCCCTGCTTGCCCATGACCGCGCAGGCTGCCTCAAGGATCTCTATTCGACGCTTCTCGACGGCCGGCTTGTGCCCCTGCGACTCTTCCACCGATTGCACCATACTGACTGACCCGTCAGTTCATCGCAGTCCGAGCCGGTACGCTGCGCCAATGGCGGTCGCCACGGGCCACGTGGTCCTTTCCGACCTCGAGAAGCGGTTCGACGACGTGGCCGTGGTCCGGGGCATCGACCTTGACATAGCGTCCGGGGAGTTCTTCTCACTCCTCGGGCCGTCGGGATGCGGCAAGACCACAACGCTGCGCATCATTGGGGGCTTCGAACGGCCGGACCGGGGCTCGGTGTGGATTGACGGTGAGGAGGTGACCGACCTAGCGCCGGAACACCGCCCGGTCAACACCGTCTTCCAGAGTTACGCGCTTTTCCCCCACCTCACCGTGGAGCGCAATGTGGCCTTCGGGCTTCGGTTCCAGAAGGTCTCAACCGATGAGGTGGGGACGCGGGTCGCCCGGGCGCTGGACCTGGTCGAACTCGGTGGCTTGGAGGGCCGGCGCCCCCACCAACTTTCCGGAGGGCAGCAGCAGCGCGTTGCCCTGGCCCGAGCCCTGATACTGGAGCCGCGGGTCCTGTTGCTCGACGAACCGTTGGGGGCGCTGGATGCCCGACTCCGCAAGGCCCTTCAGGTGGAGTTACGCAGCCTCCAGCAGGCGATCGGAATCACCTTTGTGTACGTCACCCACGACCAGGAGGAGGCGTTGACGATGAGCGACCGCTTGGCCGTGATGGACGAGGGCCGTCTGGTGCAGGTGGGGACCCCTCGGGAGGTCTATGAGGAGCCGATCGACGGTTCGGTGGCCGATTTCCTGGGCGTGGCCAACCTCCTCGATGTGGAACACCTGGGCGGGGGGAGGGTCCAGGTTGGGGACCGAGTGCTTCGGGCGACAGGTGACGGACCAGTAGGGCGCTGTCGCGTGGTCATTCGGCCCGAGCGGGTCCGGCTGGTCGAAGGAGAGCCAGACAACGGACTGCCCGTTGTAGTGGAGCGGCGGGTCTTCACTGGTGCCACCACCCAGGTCCATCTCAGGAGCGGGGACGTAACCTTTCATGCCTTGTTGGCCAATAGCGGCGGGGTGGCAGGCGAAGGTGCTACCCACGCGGAGATGCCGGTCGACGCCCTCCGCTTGCTGGCCAGCTAGCCGATTTCCAGACTGTTGGGTTCAGATGCCGACTGAGGTGAGGTCGGCCAGCGCCGACTCCTTAGTTCCGCGACGACGCCGGAACCACGACATGACGCTGGCTCCAAGGGCGAGGGCAACCAGCGTGGAGGCGACGAGGAACGAGGCTAGGGCGTTTAGCGCTGGCGTAGAGCTGGTCCGCACGGCCGAGTAGATCCGGACAGGCACCGTCTCCGACCCAGCCCCCGAGGATAGGAAGGCGCTGATTACGAAGTCGTCGATCGACATGGCGAACACGATCACGAAACCGGCGAAGATGGCCGGGGCGAGCAGCGGTAGGAGAACTAGTCGGATGGCCTGGAGCTGGCTAGCGCCCAGGTCTCGAGCCGCCTCCTCGTAGTCCCGTCCGATCGACAGGAGCCGGCCGCGGGCCACCACAACCACGTACGAGATGGAGAAGGTCACGTGGCCCAGCAGCTGGGCTGGTCGTCCCAGCGGGATTCCGGTGTACAGGTTCGTGAAGACCAACAGCAGCGAGGCGCCCATCACGATCTCGGGGGTGACGAGCGGGACCAACATCAACCAGTTGGCGCCGCTGGCCGTCCGGGACCGCCATCGGGCCAGGCCTATAGCCAGAGCGATGCCGATCGGGGTTGCCACCAGCATGGTGAGGAGAGCCAGAACCAACGAGTTACGCAGGGCACTGTGCAGGGTCTCGTCGTGGAGAAGCGAGGCATTAGGTTCCCCGGTCCACCAGCGCAGCGAGAAGCCCTGCCAGACCGAACGACTACGCCCGCCATTGAACGAGAACAAGACGGCGATGGCTACCGGCAGAAACATCCAGAGCACGTAGGCCCACGTCCAGGTGGCAAGGCCGATCGGCCGCCGCCACGGGTTCCGACCTCGTCGCCTGCTCATGCCCGGATTTCCCGCTGCATCCGCATAGTGCTGACCAGGTAGTAGGACATGAGGACGACCAGAAGGGCCGACAGCACCAGGACTAGGACGGCCCCCTTCTGGGGCTGGGTGGTGGCGTTCAGGTAGAAGTCGACCTGGTTCCCCACCATCTCAGTGGCCGGCGACCGCGACAGCATGTCGTTCGTGTAGTAGTCACCGAACATGGGCAGAGCGATGATCACACCGGCCCCGAGCATCCCGGGACGCGACAGTGGGATGGTCACGAGGCGGAAGGTCCGGCCTGGTCCGGCCCCCAGGTCACGGGCCGCCTCAAGGAGCCGGCCGTCGAGTCGCTCGAGGGCGGCGTAGAGGGGGAGGACTAGGAACGGGACGTAGCCGTATACCAGACCCAGCACCACGGTGACCGGCTGGCCGTCTAACCAGTTCACCTGGACCCCGAACACCGAGAAGGCCCGGGTTACCCAGCCGTCAACTTGTAGCAGGTTGACCCAGGCCAGCATCCGCATCAGGTAGTTGACCCAGAACGGCAGGACCATTAGGGCTAGGAGGAGGCCGCGCCATCGTCCAGCGTGCCGAGCCAGGTAGTACGCCACCGGATAGCCGACGAAGAACGAGAGGACGACGGCACACACCACATAGGAAATGGTGCGTAGGAACACCTTCCGGAGGCTCCCCCCGAAGATCTCGCCGAGGACCTCGCCCGCAGTGCCGAAGCTCCAGTTGAGAGGGTTCCAGGCCGGGACGGCGTTGCGGAAGACGGGATCGATGTCTCCGAAGGCCACGCAGACCAGCGCGTAGAACGGCACCACGAACAGCACCAGTAGCCAGACCGTCCCTGGGAGGGCGAACAGCCCCCAAAGGGTGCCCCGGTCACCGCGCTGTCGTGACCCGTCGGAGGTTGTTACGGAAGTTGGGGCGCCGGTCACCGTCGTTGCTCAGCGAGAAAGGGGTCGCCCGGCAGTGGGCCGAGGATCAGCCAGCGGTGAACTTGGCCCAGACGTCGGTCCAGCGGGCATCCACGTCCGGCTCCAGGGCCACGGCTCGGTTGCCCTTGGCGTACTGCGCCGGGGTTATCAGGGCGTTGGCCAGATTGGCCGGGACGTATTCCCAGTCGATCAACGTCTGGGCGTCCAGGGCCTCCAGGGCCGGCTGGTAGCCCGTCCACCCGAAGTTCTCCAGGGCGTTGTCGACGTCGAGGAAGAAATTGATGAACTCATGGGCCAGGACGGGACGCTCGGCGTTCCTAGCCACGCAGAAGACGTCGTTTCCGGTCACCATTTCGTCGGGCTGCCAATAGCCGAGTTCGGTCCATGAGGCATCCTCCGGGAGGTACCAGACACCGAGGAGCATGTCACCTGACCAGCACTGGTTGACTACGCGTGTTCCAGCGGGGACCTCGGTGTAGGCGAGGATGTCGATCTTCGGGTTTGTGGCAGCCGACATCTCCCGGAGGTCCTCCAGGGCGGCGTTCAGGACCTTCTGGTCACCGGTGTTGATGTCCTCACCATTGCGGTGCAACACCGAGCCGATTACATCGCGGTAGGAGTCCAGGATGCCGAGGCGACCGGAATAGGCGGGGTCCCACAGGATGTCCCACCCGTTGCCCGACTCGAAGTAGGACGTGTCGACGTCCATGTCCGTCCGGTAGCCGATCCCCGTCGAATAGATGATGTACGGAGTCGTGTACTGGGCACCCACGTCGTAGTAGGGGTCGCGGAGGCCCTCGATGACGTTGCCGAAATTGGACAGGTAGGAGTGATTGAGGGGCTGGAGAAGTTCAGCAGCCACCAGCCGGGATAGGACGGAGTCGGTCATCCCGATGATGAGGTCGGGCGTGAAGGCACCGGAGCGGAGCTTGTTGAGTGCCCCTTCCTCGGTGTCGTAGGTGGTGACGGCGGTCTTGACGCCGTAGGTCTCCTCAAACCGGGCGACCACGTCCGGGTTGAGGTAGTCCACGTAGTTGAGTATCTGCAGGGTTCCGCCTTCGTGGGCTTTCCCAGCAGCCACGGCGTCCCCGACGCTGGGAAGCGTGACCGGCTTGTCGGGCCGGGCCAGTTTCAGGGCTGTGCCCGAACCGCCGTCGCTTCCGCAGGCGGCGAGGATCGACGGGCCGAGTACCAGGCCGCCGGCGGCCATAGCGGAACCACCGAGGAACTGGCGCCTACTGACCGGAGAGCGGCTCGCAGAGGTGGTCGGGCGTCGGCGTTCAGGCTGGCGGTTCTTCATGGATGGGCCCCCTCGTGGTAGTTCTCGCGATGGCGCGGCACTATAGTCAGCCACTGACTGACTCGCCAGTCAGTGCCTTCGGTCAGAGTCCAGGCGGACCCGGGGGGAAGCTATGACAAGGCGGGGCCCACTGGGGTTCCGGGAGGAGGGATACGTGTCTACGGCGATGAAGCCCACATTGCGAGGGGAGGAATATCGGTCTCCAGCGGTCTATGACGCCGACCTCGAGGGCGTCTTCCACCGGCGGTGGTGCTACGTCGGGCGCTCCGAGCGGCTGGCTCACGTGGGTGATCGCCTGGTGGTCGACGTCGGTGCTGAGAGCGTCCTCGTACTCCGTAATCGGGACGGAGATCTACAGGCCTATTACAACGTGTGTCGGCATCGGGGTTCGCAGTTGTGTGACGCCAGCGGGGGCGGCTTCGGAGCGGCGATCACCTGCCCGTACCACGCTTGGAGCTATTCGCTGGACGGCGAGTTGGTGGCGACCCCGAACGTGGCGAAGGAGGAGCTTGACCGTATGGCGTTCCCACTCCATCGGGTTGCGGTGGAGAGCTGGCAGGGGATGCTCTTCGTCAGCCTGGCCAACGACCCTCCGCCGTTGGTGGACTGGCTGGCCGAAAGCAGCGACGAGATTTTGTCGTTCGAGCGGTTGCAGCTGGACCGTCTCCGGCTTGGGAGGCTGGAGACCAGCACGGTGGCCGCCAACTGGAAGGTTGTGGTGGAGAACTATGCCGAGTGTCTCCACTGCCCGCAGGTCCACCCCGAACTGGTAGAGATAATCCCCCTTCACCAACAGGGTGACGTGATTGACGAGGGCCGGGATGACGGTGGTGCCTGGTTAGCTGAGGGGGCCAACAGCTTCACGGCTGACGGTACGGCCCCACTCCCGGTGATCGCCACCATGACGCCAGGCGACGAACGGTCCTACCTCTCGGCGTTCGTCTATCCGAACCTCTTCGTCGACATCACCGGCACCAGCGTGATCCTGACCCGGTTAATCCCCCGGGGGCCGGCGCGGACCGACTACGAGATCGAGTACCTGTTCGAGCCCTCCGCAGTTGAGTCTGACGACTTCGACCCCAGCGCGGTCTGTGACTTCAGCAACCTGGTCCTGGCCCAGGACAACGCGGTTTGCGAACGCACCCAGCGGGGGGTGAGCTCGCGCTCGTTCGACCGGGGGATGTTCGCTGCCCGGGACTCGCTCTGCTGGGACTTCACCCAGCAATACCTCGCCGATCTGGCCGCAGAGTCGTGACCGTAGACGGGCACGGGGAGTGGCAGGGGCCGCACATGGACCCCATCGGTTCCGCCGAACGCCGGGTAGCTAACCGGTTCGAGGCCGAGTTCGTCCCGTTCATCGTCGACGGCGAGCCGTCGCCCGGCGAGTGGATCCTGCAGCTTGACGGGTCGTACCCGCTGGGGGGCGGTTTCCACGTCTACCGCATGGACCCGGGCACGCGGACTACACCCCACGAGCACACCTGCGACGAGCAGTTCCTGATGCTGGAGGGCGAGCTGATTGACCACGACGGTCACGTATACCGGCCGGGAGATCTGGTGCTGCTGGCCGCAGGGACCCGGCACGACTCGAGAACCGAGACCGGATGCACCCTCGCCGTCTTCATTGCTACGACAGAGGAGAACCTGGTCGACTGACCGGTTCCGCCGCTGGTTCCTCTTCAGCTGTTTTCTACGCTGGCGGTCTTCACGGCGTGCGGCCGTCGATGAGGGTCCAGGCGGGATGGCCGTCGACCCAGGTCTCTAGGACGGCTACGTCCGGGAGACGGTCGACGGCGACAGTGAACGGGTCGTCGGCCAGGAGTACGAGGTCGGCGGGGTTCCCGACGGCCAGTGACCCGACGTCGTCTCGCCGCAGAGCGTGGGCTCCGCCGACCGTGTAGCCGGTGAGGGATTGTGCCCGGGTGATCCGGTTTTCATCGCCGAGGACGCGTCCCGCGGAGGTCAGACGCGTCTCAGCTGCCCAGCAGGACAGCATCACGCATGGCCTAGTTACCGGGGCGTCCGAGGACAGCACGACGGGTAGGCCGGCCGCGGCGATCCGTCCTGAGGGGTACATGCCATCTGCCACCTCGGGGTGGTCGCGGCGCACACCCTCCCCGTAAAGGTGGACCTGGGTTGGCTGTGGGACCGGGACCACTCCCAGCCGATACATCTCGGCTAGCTGGTCGGCAGACGGGAATCCACAGTGCTCGATGCGGTGCCGGAGGTCGGGGCGCAGCGGGGCCCGGCCCAGAGCGTCCAGCACCAGTTGGATGGCCTCAGGTCCTTGCGCGTGAGTGGCGGTCTGACGACCGGCAGTGGCCGAGGCGACCAGCAGGTCTTCCAGTTCGCCCGGACCGTGGTACAGGTGCCCGTGGGTGGCCCCGCAGCCGCACGGTAGGTAGGCGGTGCCTCCAGTCAGGGCACCGTCGGCGTAGTGCTTGACTCCGCCGACCGACAGGCGGTCGTTCCCCAGCCACGACTCGATCCCCAGGCGGTCCAGGCCGTCGACGTGACTGGACAGGACGTACATCACCACGCGCAACGCGAGGCGCCCGGCGTCCCGAGCGGCCAGGAAGGCCCGCATTTCCCGTTCGGTGACCTGGCAGTCGCCCACGGTGGTGATTCCGGCAGCCAGGAACGCCTCCTGAGCGTCGTCCAGCATGCTGGCCAGGTCGTCCGGGTCGTCCGGCAGGTGGAGGTTGGGGCCGTGGTTTCCGAGTTTTACCCCGTCGGGTCCGGTGAGCAGGTCACAGGCGGCGTCGAATACTCGACCGGTGGGCCGTCCGTCCTCGTCACGGTCGATGACGCCACCGGGCGGGGTGGGCGCCGCCGCGGTGATACCGGCCTCGGCCAGCCCGTGACTGTTCACCGAGAATCCGTGGCCACTTACGTGCATTGCGGTGACCGTTCGGTTGTCAGCCACCAGGTCCAGTTCCACGGCTGTGGGGTGCCGACCCTCGGCCAGGCGGTGGTGGTCGTAGCCGAAGCCGCGAATCGGACCTATGGAGCGGGCCTCGGTTCGGGCGTGTTCTCCGAGCAGTTTGACCACCTCGTCGATGCTGGCCGCCGAGGTCAGGTCGGCCCACGAGGCGCACTGGCCGTGCATAAGAGGGTGGGTGTGGGCGTCGACAAAGCCCGGGAGGATGCTGCGGCCGTCTAGGTCGACAACCTGAGCGTCGCCGAGGGCTCTTGCACCGGCCAGCGATCCGACGTGGGTAATCCGGCCACCGTCGATCCGGACCGCCTCAACGGTCCCGAGGCCGCCTTTCGCGAGCGGATAGGCAGGTCCACCGGTGATGATCGTGCCCTGCTCGGGATAGCGGTTGACCACCTCTTAGTTTCTCCCCACGCCAAGGGTCGGAAGGGCGGCCAGCGCAGCGGCGATTTCGGCGGCTACAGCGGCATTGTGCTTCACAAGGGCCACGTTGGCCTCGAGGCTGGCACCGTGGGTGGTCTGGCCGATATGCGCCAGCAGGAAGGGTGTTACGTCGCGACCGTGTACTCCGGCAGCGTCGGCTGCGGCCAGACCACCCGCGATGGCATCAGCGATGGTCTGTGGGTCGGCCTCGTCGCTAACAGGGATGGGATTAGCTACCACTACTCCGCTGAGTAGACCGCAACCCCAGTGGGCGTGAAGAATGCCGGCCGTGGTTGTTGGACGGTCAGAACGGACCGACACCGGTAGGTCGCCGCCCCGGGTCCAGAACTCGGGCATCACGCCGGTTTTCTGCCCGACAACCGGGACTCCGAGCGTCTCTAAGGCTTCAACGGTTCGGGGCAAGTCAAGGACCGCTTTGACTCCGGCGCATACCACGGCCACCGGCGTTGTGGCTAGAGCGGTGAGGTCAGCCGAAATATCCTGACCATCACCGCGGTGTACACCACCGATCCCACCCGTGGCGAACACTCGGATCCCAGCCCGGTGGGAAGCGAACATGGTGGCGGCCACCGTGGTGGAACCCGTCCGACCTTCCGCCAGCAGGTGTCCCAGGTCGCGAAGACTGGCCTTCTCGGCCTCCCCACTGCCAAGGCGCTCAATCTCGTCGACCGAGAGGCCGACCCGGAGTGATCCGTCGATGACGGCCACAGTGGCCGGGACGGCACCTGAGGCCCGAACGCGAGCTGCGCAGTCCAGTGCTGTCTCGACGTTCTGCGGAGACGGCAGGCCGTGGCTGATGATCGTGGACTCCAGGGCCACTACGGCCCGGCCGTCGGCCAAGGTCGCCGCTACCTCGTCGGCCACCACTAGATGATCGGCCGGGTGACCGGGCGGGCGGGGTTGGGGTTGGTCCACAGGTCCAGTGTGCCCCTCGGCACGCCTCCATTACCCCGTCGGGCCCGAAGGACACCCCCGGTAGACTGGCCACTCCCCCGGAGTGGTTTTCAGCGGCATCGCATGGGGCTCGGTTTCCAGGAGGTACACCAGTGGCAGGCAAGAACTCCAAGAGCACGCCGGCAGCGATCGGTATCGTGAAATCCGTCGAGTTCGACGACCGCGGTGCTGTGCTGAGCTTCGGCGATTCATCCAGCACGTCGACGCTGGTGCTGGATGCCGAACCCAACGTGCGGGGTGCCGAACGCCGGCTCAAGGCATTCCACGACGTCTACACGGTGGTCGTCAAGGCCGACGCCGACGACGTGTCGGCCGAGCTGTACGGCGTGAACCACAACGGCGAGGTGAACCGGCCCGTACCGATGGCTGACGCCCTGGGCCTGTGGGAGCTGGGTGTGCCGATCCGCGTGGAGCGCGCCGCAGCCTGAATCCGGCTCTCTGGAGAACGGGCGGCCATCCGGCCCTTCTTGACCAGAATCGGGCCGGTGTCTGGCCGATGGGTCTTTCGAGCTGACGGGTGAGGCTCGGCTAGTCCGAGAACCTGCACTCGGCGGCCACCTCGGCGGGCAGGAAGGCAGCGTCCAGCGCATTGGACACGGCACCCGGATCGACAGCGGGCACGACATCAGATCGGTCATCTGAACGGGTGCCGGCTTCGTCGGCCGGGGGATCCACCGGGGGATTGTCCGATTCGGTGACCATTGGGGAGCGGATCGTATAAGACCACCGACGCTGGTTTCCCGAGGATGACGTCATGCAGATGGCCCCGAGTTCCTCTACTGTGCTCCCTCACGACGGGTCGACCCCGGATCGGGAGACGGCGGGCCTGCGGGCCGTGCCCCCGTCCGGCCGTGCCCGGACCGATCCCGAGTCGCTCGCCGAGGATGCGGTGGCCGTGGTGGCCCGCTGGCTGACCGAGGCCCACGCGGACGAGCAACCTGCCGAGGCCCGTCTTTCCGATCGGATGCAGGGCATCATCGAGGACCCGTTCGGAGTGGGATTCACCATGCGGTTCGTGGACCGGGTGGCCCGACACCGCGACGACGCGCTGGCCGCCGAACAGCTGGCCGCCCTGGTCGACGACGGCGACTTGCCGGAATTCCTGAGCCGTGTCGATCGGTTGCTCTTGCGGGCCGGCGCCCGCCTTGCCCCAGTGCTGCCGCGAATCGTGATGCCTCTGGCCCGTCGACGCCTTCGCCAACTGGTCGGCCACATGGTGGTCGACGCGGCGCCCGGCCCAGTCCACGAGCACCTGGTCGAGCGGCGGTCCGAGGGCTACGCCATGAACGTCAACCTGCTGGGCGAAGCTGTCCTCGGAGACGACGAGGCGACCCGACGGTTCAATAAGACACTTGCCCTCATCGAAGACCCCGAGGTCGACTACGTCTCGGTCAAGGTCTCGGCCATTGTCAGCCAGATCAACATGTGGGCGTTCGATGACACGCTGGCCCGAATTGAGGAACGCCTCCGGGTGCTGTACCAGCGTGCAGCGGTGGCCCCCACGCCGTCGGGGAGGCCTACCTTCGTGAACCTCGATATGGAGGAGCACCGTGACCTCGAGCTGACCATCCGGGCGTTCACCGACCTGCTCGACGAGCCCGAACTTCGGCACCTCGATGCGGGGATCGTGCTGCAGGCCTACCTGCCCGACGCCTTCGGTGCGCTCAAGCGGATCAGCTCCTGGGCCTCGGCCCGCCACGACACTAGGGGTGGCGAGGTGAAGGTGCGGCTCGTCAAGGGTGCCAACCTGGCCATGGAGCGAGTTGATGCCGCCGTGCACGGCTGGGTCCAGACGCCGTACGAGACCAAGGCCGAGGTCGATGCCAACTACAAGCGATGTGTCGACTGGGCGCTTCGACCCGTCCATGCCCGGGCGGTGCGAATCGGGCTCGCCAGCCACAACCTGTTCGACGTGGCGTGGGCCCACCTGCTCGCCGAGAGCCGGGGCGTCGCCGATCGGGTGGAGTTCGAGATGCTTCAGGGGATGGCCCCCGCCCAGGCCAGGACGGTCCGCGACGAGGTCGGTGGGCTGCTGCTGTACACGCCCATTGTCGGGCGCGACGACTTCGACGTGGCGGTGGCGTACCTGTTCCGTCGCTTGGAGGAGAACGCGGCGGACGACAACTTCCTGCGTCACCTATTCACCCTTCGACCGGGGACCCCCGAGTTCGCCGAACAGGCTGACGGGTTCCGCCGGGGGGTAGCCGATCGGTGGGAAGTCGGCGACCTGCCTCGCCGGGAGGCCTCTCGCCGTGAAATACCCACCCGTACGGGGCGGGCGACCAACGACGGTGCCTTCAGGAATCAACCGGACACTGATCCGACGCTGCCCTCGGTGCGAAGACGCATCGACGCGGTGACCGGGCAGACCTTCCAGCCGACGGCGACTCCGATGACCGTGACGGTCGACGGACCTGACGGCATCGACGCTGTGCTGGTCGCCGCCCGGGCCGCGCAGTCCGAGTGGGCGGCCCTGGGCGGCGTCGGCCGACGTGCCGTGTTGCAGCGGGTGGCCGACGAGCTCCTCGTTCGTCACGACGAGCTGCTGGTGGCCATGGCCCATGAGGCGTCCAAGACCTTCGACGAGTCCGCACCGGAGATCGCCGAGGCGGTTGATTTCGCCCGTTGGTACGCCGAGCGGGCGCCCGAACTAGAGCGGATCGACGGCGCTCGGTTTAGCCCGTTGGGCGTGGTGGCCGTCATCCCACCGTGGAACTTCCCGGTGGCCATTCCGGCGGGCGGGACGCTGGCCGCGCTGGCCGCCGGCAACGCCGTGGTATTCAAGCCAGCGCCGGAAACGCCCCGGTGTGCGGAGATCGTGGCCGAGGCGTGCTGGGCGGCCGGTGTGCCGACCGACGTTCTGCGGTTTGTCCGGACGCCGGACGACGAGGTGGGCCGTCACCTGGTTACCACCGCCGACGGGGTGATCCTGACCGGCGGCTACGAGACGGCCGACCTGTTCCGCTGCTGGGACCCGAACCTCCGGCTGTTCGCCGAGACCAGCGGCAAGAACGCCCTGGTGGTCACCCCGCAGGCCGATCTGGACCTGGCGGCCGCCGACCTGGTGGCCTCGGCGTTCGGTCACCAAGGACAGAAGTGCTCGGCGGCCAGCTTGGGAATCCTGGTCGGGTCGGTAGCCGGCGACGAACGCTTCCTTCGCCAGGTGGTGGACGCGGCTCGCTCGCTGCGACCCGGGCCGGCGCATGATCCGGCCACTGTGCTGGCTCCGCTCGTCGGAGCTCCGACCGGCAAGTTGCTGGACGCGCTGACTGTGCTGGCCCCCGGCGAGGAGTGGCTGCTGGAGCCCCGTTGTCTGGACCCGTTGCCTGGAGGTGAGTGGGGTCGGCACTGGACGCCGGGCATCAAGGTTGGTGTGCGCCCGGACTCGTCGTTCCACCGGACGGAGGTCTTCGGGCCAGTTCTCGGCCTGATTGCGGTGGCCGACCTGGACGAGGCCCTCGAGGTTCAGAACGCGGTGGACTATGGGTTGACCGGCGGGATTCACTCTCTGGACCCCGCCGAGATCGACTGCTGGTTGGACGCCGTCGAGGTGGGTAACGCCTACGTCAACCGGGGGATCACCGGTGCCATTGTGCAGCGTCAGCCGTTCGGGGGCTGGAAGCGGTCGTCGGTCGGAACCGGCGCGAAGGCCGGTGGGCCCGACTACCTGCTGCAGTTGGGCACCTGGGAGTCGACGGGCGGTCTCGACGAGGTGGACGCCGCCGGCGTTGAGGCATCCGACGGCGAATGGTGGGAGACCCACTACGGCACGGATCAGGATCAGGCTGGATTGTTCTGTGAGGCGAACGTTCACCGGTATCGGCCCCATCCCGACCTGATTATCCGCATCGGCCCCGGAGGGACGCCTGCCGAGGTCGACCGGGTGCTGGCAGCCGCGGCTCGTTGTGGAGTGGTTCCCCGGGTGAGTCGGGCTTGCGATGAGGACGACGCGTCGTTCGTCAGGTCCATGTCGGCTCATCGGTTCGGCCGAATCCGAGCAGTGGGCTTCGTGTCCGAGACGGTGCGTCGGGCCGCGGTGACCGCCGAGGTCGACGTGGTTGATGAGACGGTCACGTCCAGCGGTCGTCTGGAGCTTCGACACCACCTACGGGAGCAGTCGGTAAGCCGGACCCTGCACCGGTTCGGCAACCTAGTGGCCTCCAGTCACACGACGGAAACAGTGGCAGAATAAATTGTTAACAACGAAATTCGTCGTCTATGAGAATGATGGCGACGGAATCCCTTGCATCCAGCAAGGGGTTGAGCCAGACTGACGAAATGAGACGACCTCCCCTGCGGATCCTGGATCTGGCCGGAAGCCACGAGGCCATGGGCCACGCCCACGGAATGGCCCACGCAGATGAGATCCGGGCCTACGCCGATGAACGGGTCCGCCTCGCTGGATCGAGTTTCTGGGCGGGCGGCGAGATCGACCGGACCGAGGTGCTCGACATCGCCCGATCGTGCCTGCCGGCCCACGAGGCGCACTCGGTGGATCTGTATTCCGAACTGTGTGGTCTGGCCGACGGCGCCGGCATCACGCCCGAGGAGGCTGTGGTGGCTGGCGGATTCACCGACTTCGTCGACACCGTGCGATCGGTGGTCGGAGGGAGGCATCCCCTGGAGGTCCAGGAGGATGACTGCACCGCGTT
The DNA here is from genome assembly GCA_030747595.1 of Acidimicrobiales bacterium. Classification (NCBI taxonomy): domain Bacteria; kingdom Bacillati; phylum Actinomycetota; class Acidimicrobiia; order Acidimicrobiales; species Acidimicrobiales bacterium. The sequence goes on from JASLKK010000002.1 coordinate 135,226, forward strand.
CATCGTCCCCGATGCACGGTGTGACGGGCAAGGGTTCTACGGCCAGACGTGGGATATGCACGACACGGCCACCCCCTACGTGGTCCTGCTGCGGATCCGGCCCGATAACAGCCCGGCCGCTCTGGTGTTCACCACCACGGGATGCCTGGGCCAACTAGGCATGAACGAGGCCGGCGTGTGCGTGGGTATTAACAACCTGGTGGCCACCGACGGCTGCCGGGGCGTCATGTGGACGTCGGTGGTGCGTGATGCCCTCACCTGCGACTCGGCGGCGGCTGCCCGCGACGCCATCCTCGACGCTGACCTCGCCGGTGCCCACAGCTTCCTGACGTTCGACGCCAGCGGCGACGGCCACATGATCGAGGCCTTCCCCACGGCCCGGCCTACCGAGGCGTTGGCCGACAACGCCCAGGTCCATACCAACCACGCCATCTGGGACGAGGCGCTGGCCCGGCAGGCACCCAAGCAGGATGGCCTGATGGCCAGCTCGACTCGTCGGCGCGATCGGGCCGTCGAACTGTTGGACCGCGACGGCATCGGCGTCGAGGATCTGATGGCCGTGACCCGCGACGACGAGGCCATCTGTCAGGTCTCGGTCGAACCGACCCACATCGAGTCCAGCGGTGCGGCGATCATGCGTCCCGCCACGCTGGACTTCTGGGCCGTCTGGGGCTTGCCCAGTCAGAACGAGTACGTCCACGTGCCTTTTCCTGCATGAAGACGCCGCCTGGGACGGGCCGCCCGGCCAGAGGACCTTCCGCGCCGGAGATCACCTACGCACCCATTGATGCCCGTTGGGCAGAGGAACTGGCGGCCATTGAACGCGCAGCCTTCCCCACGGCCGGCATCGAGGACCTCCTCGAGGTGCCGGACATCCTGGCCCTGTGCGAGACATTCCCCGATGGCGGATTCGTGGCCCTCGACGGTGACACGCCGGTCGGCATGGGTGTCGGGATCCTCATCGACTTCGACTTCGACGACCCGCATCACTCGCTGGATGACCTGATCGGCGCCAACTCGTGTGGCAACCACTCCGACGACTCGGACTGGTACTACGGCGTGACCATCGCCGTGGATCCCGGTTATCGCCGTCTTGGGATCGGCCAGGAGTTGTACGTCCTCCGCAAGGATGTCGTCCGGCGCCTCGGCAAGAAGGGCATCGTGGCCGGAGGGGTCATCCCCGGCTACAAGGACCAGATCGACAAAATGTCGGCCGACCAGTACGTGGACCGGGTGCGGGCCGGTGAACTCTATGACCCGACGCTCAGTTTCCAGATCGAGAACGGGTTCGAGGCCATCTGTGCCATCCCCGACTACATGGACGATCCAGCGGTGGGCGGCAACGCCGTTCTCATCGTCTGGCGAAATCCCGACCTGGTCTGACCACTCCCGACCCGACCGGATTGGGGGTCGGCTGGCTGGGCTCAGTCGTCGGAGAGTGAGGCGGGGATTGGTAGGCGGCTCATGCGACCGCCGTCCACGGTCACCACCTGGCCGGTCACGAAGCCGGCGTCCGGGTTGGCCAGCCAAGACACGGTGGCCGCCACGTCAGCGGGTTCGCCGATCCGGCCCACTGGGTGCAGCGTGGCTAGGTCGGCCACCGCCTGCTCACGGTTTGGGTGCTTGTCGACGTAACCCCGGTTTAGTTCGGTGTCGATCCAGCCGGGGGCCACGGCGTTGCAGCGGATTCCCGCCGGACCGAGTTCGACGGCCAGCGCGCGGGTGAGGCCGTGTACACCGGCCTTGGAAGCCGCATACGAGGAGTGGAGAGTATTGGCCCCCAGCCCCTCGATGGAGCCGATGTTCACGATGGCTGGATCGGATCGGCCTTCCATGAGCGGCACGAGGTGCTTGGCCATGAGGAACGGTCCCCGAAGGTTGACGGCCATGGTGAGGTCCCAGCCGGCCACAGTCTCATCGGCGAGGGCCCGGGTGTCCATGATCCCGGCGTTGTTAACCAGTACGTCGACGCCGCCGTGGACGGCGGCCACCGACTCGGCGAACTCCAGGATCGAGATCTCGTTGGTGACGTCGAGGGGCACCCACTCACGGTGGCCGGCTGCGTCACTCTCTAGGAACAGGTTGCCCGGATCGGTGAGGTCGCCGATGACGACGGTGGCGCCCTCGGCGGCGAATCGGTTCACGATGGCCCGCCCAATGCCCTGGGCGCCGCCGGTGACCACGACGATGCGGCCGGTGACCCGGCCGTTTCCCTCCGGGTCGTCATTCATGCTGCGGTGTACCCACCGTCGACGCTGATGTTGGCACCGTTCACATGTCGGGACCGATCGTCGGCCAGGAAGGCCACCACGTGGGCGACCTCGTCACCGGCGGGAATTCGCCCCTCGGGGATACCGCCGATGTTCATGGCATGTACCTCTTCTCGCGAGTCGTTACGTTCCGAGTAGAGCATGCTGGTATCCACAGCTCCCGGACAGACGGCGTTGATGCGGATGCCCTCGTGGGCGTGGTCCAGCGCCATGGCCCGGGTGAGGTTGGTGACCGCCCCCTTGGAGGCGCAGTAGGCGGCCAGTCCGGGTCCGCCTACCAGCCCGTTGGTCGAGCTGATGTTGACGATGGCTCCGCCCCCGACGGCCCGAAGTGCCGGAAGGGCGGCTCGAGTACACCGGAACAGGCCGTCCACGTTTGTGGACATGACCCGGTGCCATTCCTCGTCGCTGGTGCCCTCGGCGTTGGCCCTCGTGATGACGCCCGCCGCGTTGACCAGCACGTCGAGTCGCCCATGGGCCCGTATCGCGGACCCGACGGCCTCGTCTCCATAGGTCGGGTCGGCCACGTCACCCAGCGCGGTGGTGGCCAACCCACCGGCGGCGGTGACCTCAGCCACCACGGCGTCGGCCCGGGTGGCGTCGCGGCCTCCGACCACCACGGTGAAGCCCTCGGCAGCGAGGCGCAAGGCACACGCCCGGCCGATTCCCGACGTGGCACCGGTGATCAGGGCGACCCGTGGCCCGGTGGCTGGCCCGGTAGATGAATCAGTCATTCGGCCTTTCCTCGTTCCGGCATCCGGATCACATCTCGCGGCCGGACTGTAGGCGCAGCCGACGGGCGTACATCTCAACGCCCCACCCGAGGACCGGGTCGGGAACGTTCTTATTGGGGCGACCCCGGCCGAGCATGGCGTCCAGCAGGTCGGAGCCTTCGCCACACATCATCTCGGCGATCAACTTCCCGCAGATGGAGCCCCTGGCGAGTCCGGTGCCGTTGTGGACGCTGGCGGCCGTGATGCCGTCAGCGACCGTCCCGAAGACCGGTTCGCCGTTGCGGGCCATACTCAAGGCCCCGCCCCACGTGTATTCGAACGGCACGTCGGTGAGACTGGGGAACCGAGCCTCGAATGCCTTCCGGTGGGACCGGCCGGCCCGCTGGCGTCGGCGCCCTCCGGCGAGTGAGTGGCGACTGTAGGAGTAGACGTTCCGTACGAGGATCCGGCCGTTGGCCAGCCGGCGAACCGTCGTACCCGACGGTGCGGCCGGGATGACCCCCCACGTGCGGTGCCCGCCGATCGACGTCGACTCATCGTCGGTCAACGGTCGGGTCATCGAGCCCCACGTGACGACCGGAATGAGGTGCTTTCGGTAGAAGCCGAACCCGGCCAGGAAGCCGTTGTTGGCCAGAAGCAGTTCGGGGGTCCGGACGCTGCCCCCGTCGGTCCACAACTCATGGGGTGGTCCGGCGTTTAGCCAGGTCACCGGGGTTTCCTCATGAACCACCACGTTGTCCGGCAGGGTGGTGGCCAGGCCCCGACAGAGGGCAGCGGGCTGCATGAGTGCGGTTCCCGGTGTGTGCAGACCCTGGTGGTAGTGGTCAATACCTAGCCGGTCAACCAGGGCATCGGCGTCCAGTAGTTCGTACGGCTCGTCGATTCGGTCCAGGGTCGAGGCGAAGTGCTTCAGGTCCCGGACGCCGCGGTCGGTGCAGGCGGCATGGGTCTTGCCGGTCCACGACCAGTCGCAGTCGATGCCGTGGGCGGTCACCGCCTCCTCCAAGTACGAGAGACCGGCCCGGTTCAGGGCGATCTGCTGCTTCTCAAATTCGGCGGTGTCAGCGAAGCCCTCGGATCGGATGTTGTGGGCGTGGTCGATGCCGAACCCGGACGACCGGCCCGCAGCGTTGTTGCCGATACGCCCGGCCTCCAACAGGAGGATGTGGGCGTCGGGGCGCAACTGGCCGAGCCGCCGGGCCGCCGCCAGGCCGGTGAACCCCGCGCCCACCACGACCACATCGGCCTCGGTCGGGCCGCTCAGGGGCGCGGCGGGTGGCACCTCTTTGAGGATCTCGAACCACCCGTTGTCGCGACGGGCGTCGGGTAGGAGGGTGACGGCGCCCATGGAATCAGGACAGCTTCGTTTGAAGCGGGGTCAAGACAGGTCCATCCAGATGGTCTTGAGCTCGGTGTACTGCTCGTGGGCTGTGATGGACTTGTCGCGTCCGCCGAAGCCCGACTGCTTGAAGCCACCGAACGGGGTAGTGATGTCGCCCTCGCCGTAACAGTTCACGGCTACCGTGCCGGCCCGAATGGCCCGGGCTGCCAGGTGGGCGGTACGCAGGTCGGTGGTGTGAATCGTGCCGGCCAGGCCGTAGTCGGTGTCGTTGGCCAGACGGATGGCCTCCTCCGGGGTGTCGAAGGTGGTCACGGCCAGTACCGGTCCGAAGACCTCCTCTCGGGCCAGACGGCTATCGGGGTCCACGTCGGTAAACACGGTGGGCTCCACGAACCAGCCGCCGCTCTCCTGACGGACCTGGTTGCCGCCTACCAGACACGTCGAGCCGGCCTCGTGGGCGTCAGAGATGTGGCCCAGCACCTTGTCCAGGTGGGCCTCCTCGATCATGGCGCCCATGGTCGTCTCAGATACCAGGGGATCGCCGACCACCCAGTCGTGGCTGCGTTCGGCAATCCGTTCCAGTAGCTCGTCGGCCACTGATCGTTGCACGATGAGACGAGAGTTGGCGCTGCAGTTTTGTCCACCGTTCCAGAAGATTCCCTCGCAGATTCCGGTTGCTGCGGCGTCCAGGTCATCGGCGTCGGCCATGACGATGACCGGGCTCTTGCCGCCGCACTCCAGCAGGACTTCCTTGAGGTTGGAGTCCGCCGAGTAGCGCAGAAAGTGGCGACCTACCTCGGTCGAACCGGTGAAGGCCACGCAGTCCACGTCGGGGTGTAGGCCGATGGCCGCCCCGGCCGTCTCGCCGAATCCGGGGACCACGTTGAGCACGCCGTCGGGGATGCCGGCCTCGATGGCCAGTTCGGCGATGCGGATGGTCGACATGGAGGTTTGCTCGGCCGGCTTGACGACGCACGTGTTGCCGGCGGCCAGGATTGGGCCGATCTTCCAGCCGGCCATCATCAGCGGGTAGTTCCAGGGCAGCACGGCGCCCACCACACCGATGGGTTCGCGCACCACCATGCCGACCCGACCGGGGCCCGACGGCGAGAGTTGGTCGTAGAGCTTGTCGGCCGCCTCAGCGTGCCACCGGAGGGTGGCTACCAGGTCGGGGACGTCCAGTCCCGAGCAGTCGCTGATCGGCTTGCCGGCTTCCAGGGTCTCGATGATGGCCAGTTCGTCGGTGTGGGCCTCGACGAGCGAGGCGAATCGCAGGATTAGGCGTTTACGGTCGGCGGGGGCCAGATGGCCCCATGGGCCGTCTTCGAAGGCAGTTCGGGCCGCCGTGACCGCTCGGTCGACATCTTCGGCGTCGCATTCCGATACTTGGGCCAGCTCGGTGCCGGTGGCCGGGTTGAGGGTGGCGAACGTCTTTCTGGAGGCTGACTCCACGCTGCGGCCACCGATGACGGCCCGGGTGGGTGGGTTGATCGACGCGGCCAGTGCGGTCGGATCGGCGAGGTCGAGTGCCATCAGTTGCTGCTCCCGTTTTGGTTAGTGGTCGGTCGTGTACTGCCTACTTCGAAGCGACTGGCTCCAGCACGGCCCACGCCGGCGCGACTGGTCATCTGGACGAGCCAGTCCCGCTCTTCCTCCCATTCGCGAAAGACGAGGCGGTCGCGGTCGACCCCGTTGACGGGGAGGGTTGAGAGTGCGGCCTGCAGAGCGACTCGGCCCTGACGGGACATGGGCATGACCGGGCGACGGCAGGGACCAATGGCGCGACCCACCATGTTGGTGGCCGTCTTGACCGCTGCGTTGTACTCGGCCTCGTGCGGGTTGTCCCAGAAGTAGAGGTTGGCGGGGAGCATCTGGCGCCACAGTCCCATGGCCTCGGCGTGGCGGCCAGCCGTGATGTGGTTGTAGAGGGCCACGCACTCATGTGGCATGACGTTGGCCGCCCCCCAAATCCACCCGGCGCTGCCGGCCATGAGGGCGAAGGGGGCCAGCGGGTCGGCCCCGGCCAGCACATGGCCGCCGATCCCGACCAACTGCTGGAGTCGGATGAGGTCACCGGTGGAATCCTTGATGTAGTCGATGTTCTCCATGGCGATGAGCCGGCGGTACAGGTCCGGCGTGATGTCGAAGCCGGACTGGACCGGGATGTTGTACAGGACGATCGGGGCGTCGACGGCCCGGGCCAACGTCTCGGAGTGGTACAGGACGCCCCGTTCGAACGGCCCCTCGAAGTAGGGAGGGAGGACCATCACGGCGTTGGCTCCGAGGTCGATGGCGGCCCGGGAGTTCTCGATGGCATCCACGGTGGTGATGGCCGACGTCTGGCAGATCACCGGGATGCGACCGGCCACCTGGTCGATGCCGATGCGAAAGATCCGTTCCTTCTCGTCGGCTGAGAGGAAGGCGAACTCGCCGGTGCCGGCGGCCAGTACTAGACCGTGCACACCGGCCTCCACGAGGCTGTCGATGTGGTCGCGGAGGCGGCCCTCGTCTACCGACTCGCCAGAGTCGTCGAACGGGGAGCTCATGGCGGCGCAGACGCCGTGGAGCAGGGGTGGGTCGGTTGGAGTGTTCATGGTGGGTCCTTCTCGGCCAGATTCTCAGGAAACCAGATTGGGGAGTTCGGCATCGCGGCGGGCCACGTACTCCTCGAGTTCGTTGCGGACGTCGTCGGGCAAGTGGGGCTCCTCATATTCGTCGAGGAGTTGTCGGCACTTGGCGGCGGCCCGGTCTTCGGCACTAAGGGCTCCATCGGCCAGCCACTGTTCGTAGTTGTCGCTGTTCATCATCTCGGGCATCGAGAACGCTGTCTGGAAGTTGGCCAGCGTGTGGGCAGTTCCCAGATGGTGGCCGCCCGGGGGGACCTCGCGCATGGTGGCCAGCACTTCGTCGAGGTCGTTGAACGAGACACCGCCGCCGAGGCGCATCATCATCTCCAACTGCTCGCTGTCCAGCACCCACTTGGCGTAGCTCTGGCACATGGCGCTCTCCAGATAGCCGGTGGTCGACAGTACGAAGTTGGTGCCAGCCATGAGCACGCCGTACATGTTGCGGGCCGCCTCGTAGCCGGCCTGGGCGTCGACCATCTTGGAGCTGGTGCACGAGCCGCTGCAGCGCGATGGCAGCCGGTAGTGGCGGGCCATCTGGGCGGTGAGCAGGTTCATGTGGCAGATCTCCGGTGTGCCGGCCTGTGGGGCACCGGTCTTCATCGAGACAGTGGACAGCCACTGGCCGTACAGGGCGGGTGCGCCGGCCCGGACCAGCTGGGAGAAGGCCACGCCGGTCAGGGCCTCGATGTTGACCTGGATCACTGCGCCGACCGTTGATGCCGGGGTCGACGCCCCTCCGAGCACGAAGGGGCTGAACAGGGTGGCCTGGTTGGCGCCGGCAAACACTCGGACGCTGTCCAGCATGGTCTTGTCCCATACCAGCGGCGTGTTGCCGTTAGCCAGACAGGTCATGACGGTGGTGTTCCGGACGAATTTCTGCCCGAAGACGATGCCGGCCATGTGGAGGCTGTCTTCGGCTCGCTCCATCGACGTCACAGCGCCCATGAACGGCTTGGACGAATACTTCAGCAGGCTCTCGGTCATGTAGAGGTGTCGCTTGGGGACTGGTATGTCCATGGGTTCGCAGACCACGCCGCCCGACATGTGCAGGGCGGGTGAGAGGTGGTTGAGCTTCGTGAAGTTCCGGAAGTCCTCGATGCTTCCCGGGCGCCGGACCCCGTCCAGGCCGAGGACGTACGGGGCGCCGTAGGAGGGGGTGAAGATGGTCTTCCCGTCGCCCACCGTCACGGTGTGGGCGGGATCTCGGGCCACCATGGTGTACGAGGATGGGGCGGTGCCGACCAGCGACATGAGGAGTTCGCGGTCGATGCGAACCCGAACGCCGTCAACCGAGGCACCGGCGGCCGTCCACATGGCGATGGCGTCGGGGCAGCGGAACTCGATGCCCACCTCCTCGATGACGTCCATGGAGGCGTCGTGGATGGTCTGGACCTGTTCCTCAGTCAGCAGGTCCACCCAAGGGATTTTCCGCTCCAGTTCGGGCAACCAGGTCTGCACCCGGGTACGGCGCTTGGCGGCTCGTGCATCGCGACCCCGACGGACCTGCCCCAGTTCGGGACCGGTTGCCGATCCGGTGGACGGCTCGTTGATCGGAGTCATGGTCACTGCGGGATGCTCTCCACGATCAAGCCCCAATGCAAGAGATGAGCCGCATTTTTCTGATGCTCGGTCCCGGCGTCCGCTCGAACATGGGCCTGTTGTACGGCGGGAGTGGCGCTGCGAGACTCCGGCTCGTGACCGATGAGACCAGCTCGCAGCCGCCCCCTGGAGCGCTCGGGCACCTTCGGGTGGCTGACTTCAGCCGAGTGCTGGCCGGGCCCATGGCCACCATGGTTCTGGCTGACCTAGGTGCCGATGTGGTCAAGGTCGAACAACCCGGGGTGGGCGACGAGACTCGCACCTGGGGCCCACCGTGGTGGGGTGATGGCGATGAGGCGACGAGCACCTACTACCTGGGCCTGAACCGCAACAAGCGAAGCATCGCTCTCGACCTGCGAGACCTTGATGACCTGGCGGTGGCCCGCCGGCTCGCTCTGGCCGCCGACGTGGTGGTCGACAACTTCCGGGTCGGCACCATGGCCCGGTTCGGTCTGGACCGGGAGACCCTGGCCGCTGAGCATCCGGGCGTCATCACCTGTTCGGTCACCGGGTTCGGTAGTGCCGGTGATGGTGCCACGCTGGCTGGCTACGACTTTTTGGTGCAGGCGATGAGCGGGGTGATGGCGATCACCGGCGAGGCCGACGGCGAACCGACCAAGATCGGGTCGGCCATGGTCGACAACCTGACCGGCCTCTACGCAGCCATCGCCATCCTGGCGGCTGTCGAGCAGCGCCGGGAGTGTGGCGAAGGCCAGCACGTGGAGGTCTCGCTCATGTCGGCTGCCCTGGCCGGGCTGCTCAACGTGGGTTCGGGGCACGTGGTGGCCGACACCGACCCGGGGCGTCAGGGCAACCGCCACCCGTCGATCGTCCCTTACCAGCCGTACCGCACCGCCGACGGGGTGCTGGCCATCGCGGCGGCCAGCCCCGCCCTGTGGGAGAAGCTCTGTGAGGCCCTTGGCCGCGACGACTGGCGGACTGACGAGCGGTTCGCCGATAACGCGGCACGCATGGTCAATGCCGACGACCTGGAAGCCGAGATCGAGTCGGTGTTGGCCACCAACACGGCCGCTGGTTGGCTGGTGGTTCTGCGGGCCGCGGGCATTCCGGCTGGTCCCATCAACACGGTGCGTCAGGCGTTCCTGGATGCCGAGGCCCTCGGTCTAGATCCGATCGCCGTCCTGGACGACGGTGGGTCGACCGGTGGACGAACTGAGGCGTTCCGGTCGGTTCGCTCACCGATCCGGATGTCGACCACCCCACCGACGGTTCGCCGGCGCCCGCCGTCCAACGACGAGCACGGCGCCGAAATCCGTGCCGAGACCGCCAACTGATCGGCCCAGTAGATCGGGTCAGGCCTAGGGTTCGATGATGTTGTAGAAGCGGGGGAAGTCCGTCACGCAGGCGAACAGGGCCCGCAGCCGATCGGTCTTGCCCTCGGCAGTGATGGCGCCCTCGTCGAGCAGGCTGACACCCGTGGCATCCGTGGCGAAGAGCCGATTTAGCTGGCTCCGGTTGCCGTGCACCACCACATCGGCCGACGCGTGCGTGGCGCCGGGCAGTGAATGGAGGGTGCCGTTGGACAGTTCGAGGCGCACCGTGTTGTTCAATTCGCCCGTGTCATTGAGGTACCAGTCGACGGTCAGCGGGCCAATGGCCGCCGCGGCCACCCCGTCGAGAGACGCGGCCAGCAGGTCGAAGGCCTGCTGGAGGTCCATCCCCATGATCATCTCGGGCCGGGGACGGTTGATCGATTCGATGGCGATGGAACCGTTGCGGAGCTCCTGGGCGCCGGTGAGGTATATGTCGCGCCACGGTCCGGCCTCGGCCCGGTAGGCCAGCTGTTCGAAGGCGTCGGCCTGAAGTAGCCGGGCCTCCTCATACGTCGGATCGGCGAACACCGCATGGCGCAGCACCTCCGCCACCCACCGGTGGTCACCGGCCTCGTAGGACTCGCGCGCCTTGGCCAGGAGTTGATCCATCCCGCCCATGAAGTCGACGTAGCGCCGACCGGCCTCCACGGGCTCGTAGGGGTCGAGGCTGGAAGGGTGTCCGTCGTAGAAGCCGATGTACCGCTGGTAGACGGCCCGCACGTTGTGGCTGACCGTGCCGTAGTAGCCGTGGCAGTGGTAATCGGCCCACAACCCGGGCGGCAGGTCGATGTTGGCCGAGATCTCATTGGGTGAGTAGCCGAGATTGATGAGCCGCATGGACTGGTCGTGGAGCCAGCGGTAGAGGTCCCGCTGACGGGTCAGGTAGCCGTTGACGGCCTCGGCGCCCCAGTGTGGCCAGCCGTGGCTGGCGAACACCACGTCAGACACGTCCCCCCAGCGGTCCATGGCTTCGTCGATGTAACGGCTCCACATGAGCGTGTCGCGCACCAGGGCGCCGCGCAGGGTGAGCACGTTGTGCATGGTGCCGGTGCAGTTCTCGGCCATGCACAGGGCCCGGTAGTCCGGGAAGTAGAAGTGCATCTCGGCTGGCGCCTCGGATTCGGGCGTGAGCTGGAACTCGATCCGGACGCCGTCGAGCACCAACTCCTGGCCGGTCTCGGTGATTTCGATGGTGGGCGGCACGAGGGACGACGATCCGGTGGGTACGCCCTTGCCTAGACCCTGGTCGACGTGCCCGTGCTCGTCCCAGTCGAGGAGCATCCCGAACTGGTACATGGCCCGGCGTCCCATGGCCGGCCCGGCCAGCAGGTTCTCGGAGACGGCCTCCTTGACGAACCCCTCGGGGGCCACGATGGGCACCTCGCCGGCATCGATCCGCTCTTGGGAGACCACGCCGAGGATTCCGCCGAAGTGATCCATGTGGGAGTGGGTGTAGATGATGGCGGTGACCGGACGTTCGCCGAGCTGCTCGGTGACCAGCTCGAAGGCGGCCCGGGCCGTCTCCGTGGTCGTGAGAGGATCGATTACCACCCACCCTTCGTGACCCCGGATAAAGGTCACAGTCGAGGTGTCGAACCCGCGCACTTGGTAGAAGCCGTCGATCACCTCGTAGAGGCCGTGCTGGGCGTTGAATCCGGCCTGACGCCACAACGAAGGGTTGACGGTGTCGGGGCAGGGTCCGTGGACGAAGTCCGACTTCGAGAGATCCCAGCTGATGGGCAGCCACGGGTTGGGTTCGATCTTGTCGATGACCGGATCGGTCCGGGTGGCTATGAAGCCCCGAGCCACGTCCGCGGCGTCGGTGCCGTCGTCGGGTGGCAGCGAGGCGGCGAAGGCCTCGAGGTCGGTACGGGTCTGGGCGGCGGCCGGCTTATGGGCGCGCGGGTCGTCGGTCATCGGGGTCTCTATTCCTGTGGCTGGGCGGAGCAGGTCGGTGGCGGGCTAGAGGATCAGGGTCCGGCGAACACCGGGCCGGTGTGCGAGGTCATAGGGATGTCGCCGGGGCCGTCCTGGTAGCGGTTCAGTTCGAAGCGGGCCACCACGAAGTGGTGTACCTCGTCGGGGCCGTCAGCTAGGCGAAGCGTGCGCTGTTGGGTGTACATGGCGGCCAGCGGCGTCCACTGGGAGACACCGGTGGCGCCGTGAATCTGTATGGCGGCGTCGATGATTTGGCAGACCTTCTCGGGCACCATGGCCTTCACGGCGCTGATCCAGACCCGGGCTTCGGCGTTGCCCATGGTGTCCATGGCCTTGGCGGCGCGAAGCACCATGAGTCGCATGGCCTCGATCTCGATGCGGGCCCGGGCGATGACCTCCATATTCTTGCCCAGGTGAGAGATGGTCTTGCCGAAGGCCTCGCGGTGGAGCCCCCGTCGACACATCAACTCGATGGCCCGCTCGGCAGCACCGATGGATCGCATGCAGTGGTGGATGCGACCGGGCCCGAGGCGTAGCTGGGAGATCTCGAAGCCCCGTCCCTCGCCGAGCAGGAGGTTGGCGGCCGGCACCCGGGCGTCCTTGAACGTTATGTGCATGTGACCGTGGGGGGCGTCGTCATCACCGAACACCTGCATGGGGTGGTCGATGGTGACCCCGGGGGTGTCGATGGGGACCAGGATCTGCGACTGGCGGCGGTGCGGGGGTCCGTCGGGGCTGGTCTGGACCATGGTGATCATCACCTTGCAGCGGGGGTCGCCGGCGCCAGAGATGTAGTACTTGGTGCCGTTAATGACCCACTCGTCGCCGTCTAGTACGGCCTGGCAGGCAATGTTCTTGGCGTCTGAGGAGGCCAGATCGGGTTCGGTCATGGCGTACGCCGAGCGAATCTCGCCGTTGAGTAGCGGCTCGAGCCACTGCTTCTTCTGTTCGGGGGTGCCGACCCGTTCGATGACCTCCATGTTTCCGGTGTCGGGGGCCGAGCAGTTCATGCTCTGGGAGGCCAGCGGGTTCTTACCCAATTCGGAGGCGATGTAGGCGTAGTCCAAGTTGGACAGGCCCTCTCCGGTTTCGGCGTCGGGGAGGAAGAAATTCCACAGGCCGGCCTCGCGTGCCTTGACCTTGAGGGCTTCGATAATCTTGATCTGGCCGGGATGGTGACCCCAGTGCTCGGTGCGTTCGGTGCCCAGACGGTGGAACTTCAGGGTGACTGGTTCGATCTCCTCGGCGATGAAGGCCTTCACCTGCTCGTAGAGCGGGCGGGCGCCGTCGGACATGCGCAGGTCGAGGGACGGATCGCTGGGATCTTCGATGTGGAGGCCGGGGCCGATTGCCATGGTGTTTCTCCGGGGGTGTGTGGGTTGGACGAACGGGTCGAACCTATTCCCGCTGGTCGCCGGGGTCCCCAGCGGGCATGATGCGCGACATGAAGGATCCGGTGCCTGATCAGGTGCGGGCGCTGTTTGCCGCCCGGGGCCATGAGACCTACAGCGAGAGGGTGACGATGGCCGAACATGCCCGTCAGGCTGCGGCGTTGGCTCATGTCGCCGGCGCCGATGACGCCCTGGTGTTGGCTGCTCTACTGCACGACGTGGGGCACTTCCTGGACGAACCGGACTCGGCATTCGGGGTGACCGACCACGGGACGACCGGCGGGGCCTGGGTGGCCGTGCGCTTCGCGGACGGTGTGAGCGAGCCGGTACGCCTGCACGTGGCAGCCAAGCGGTACCGGTGCTTCGTGGACCCGGGCTATGAGGCCGAGTTGAGCCCGGCCTCGGTGGGGACCCTTCGACTGCAGGGTGGGCCTATGTCGGCCGTCGAGGCGGCGGCATTTGAATCCGAGCCGTTCGCCGCCGCCGCACTCGCCGTTCGAGGCTGGGACGACGGTGGCAAGATCGACGGGAACCGGGTGGACGGGTTGGAGATCCCGCCGATTGAGCACTGGGAGTACCTGCTCGGTGCGCCGGAGCTGCGGCGATGAGCCTCCTCGGTGCCTCGGTCGGCCCGGCCGGCGACGTGGTCACCGTCGAGATGGCCGCCGGTCCGGTGCGGTTCCACGCCCTGTGGCTTAGGGACAACGCCCGGGACGAGGCGTCGCGTCACGGGGACAACGACCAGCGCCTCTTCGACGTCACCGAGTTGGCAGACGAAGTCTCCGCAATGTCGGCTGAGGTGGTCGACGGTCGTCTGGTGGTGGCGTTCGGCCCTGATGGCGTGACCAGCGTCTATGACGAGGTATGGCTGGAAGCCAATCGCTACGACGGTTCCGTGACCACATCATCTGGGCGACCGGTCTCCTGGGGGGCTGCCGACCTGTCGGTCCAGCGGCTGCCATGGACCGATCGGCAGGATCTCGAGGCGTGGCAGGCCATCACCAGGGCACTCGTGCGCGACGGCCTGGCCATCGTGGATGGCTTGGCCGTGGGGAACGATGCTGAGGGGCCGGGCGCCACTGGCACGGGGGCGGACATCGTCGACGTGGCGAACCTGTGGGGCCCGGTCCGCGAGACCAACTACGGCGAGATCTTTCACGTACGGGCCGAGGCCAACCCGACCAATCTGGCCTTCACGTCGCGGGCACTCAACGTGCACACCGACAACCCGTATCGCCGGCCGGTTCCCGGGTACCAGTTGCTGCACTGCCTAGTCGCCAGCGACGTGGGTGGGGTGACGGTACTGGTCGACGGCTTCCGGGCTGCCGAGTTGTTACGAGATGAGGAGCCGGGGGCCTTTGAACTGTTATCAACCCGCAGCGTGCCGTTCCGCTGGTCGGGAGACGGTTTCGATCTACGAAATCGGGGCCCGTTGATCGAGGTGGAGGAGGGTGGGCCCGAGGCAGGGGCCGTCCGGGCTGTCCGATACAACAACCGGTCAGCCGCACCGTTCGACCAGCCGTTCGACGAGATGACAGCCTTCTACGAGGCATTCCGGACCTTTGCCCAGATGCTGCATCGTGAGGATCTGGAGTACCGGTTCACTCTGGCGCCCGGAGAGTGCCTGGTGTTCGACAACGAACGGGTACTTCACGGCCGGCATGGTGAGGCCGATCCTGAGCGATATCTACAGGGCTGCTACCTCGATAGGGACTGGATCCACGGTCGACAACTGACTTGAATCTAGAATCCTGTGCTACACGAGATATGTGAAACACAGGATTCTAGGGATTCGAGAAAGGAAGTCGACCCGTGGCAAACCTGACCCTGGCCGTTGACGATGACTTGTTACACCGGGCCCGGGTCCGGGCCGCCGAGGAAGGCACCTCGGTCAATGCCGTGGTTCGCGAACTTCTGACCGCCTACTCGGCTGCCGACCGGGTGGATGCGGCACGCCGCCGGCTCGTGGCCCTGTCGGTCTCCTCGGCGGCTGGTTCTGGCGGTCGACCCATCACCGGAGCGAGCCCCGATCCGGGCTGGAATACCTGATGGCGGCTCGGACCTTCGTGGACGCCTCGATCCTGACCAGGCTGTTCGACGATGACGAGCCAGAACGTCAGGCCGCAGCCCGGGCGTCGATCGGGGCTACCGACGGCCCCGCGTTGGTCGTATCGGGTCCGGTATTGGCCGAGTTTCTGGAAGTCGTCACCACCCAGATGGCACGCCCCCTCTCGGCCATGGTGGCCCGGCGTGCCCTAGCGGAGTTGGCTGAACTCACCGTGGTACCCGCCGATGCCTCGCTTGTGCTGGCTGCTGCCGACGCGGCCGACGAGGTAGGCCTGAACATCCGTGATGCCCTGGCCGTGGAGGCCGCGGTGGTTGGCGGGTGCGACCGGATGGTCACCGAGGCAATGGCCCATGGCAGCCTCGTGCGTGGGGTCCGGGTTGAGGATCCAGCGGAGACGAACGGGAAACCACAAACATGACGACACTGGATGATCTGAACGCGACAGGGCTGACCCGCCACGACGTGGACGCCCACGGCACGCGTATCCACGTGGCCGAGATGGGAGGTGATTCGGGGGTCGGCCCGTTGGTCTTGTTCGTTCACGGCTTCCCCGAATCGTGGTACTCGTGGCGGCACCAGCTACCGGCGGTCGCTGCCGCAGGCTTCCGGGCGGCAGCCATTGACGTGCGGGGCTACGGCTCGTCCGAAGCGCCCGACGCGATCGACGACTACCGGCTGGTCGACCTCGTCGGTGATTGCGTCGGGGTGGTAGAGGCCCTCGGGGCGACCGAGGCGGTGATCGTTGGCCACGACTGGGGATCGCCCATTGCCAGCACGGCAGCGCTCCTCCGACCCGACGTCTTTCGGGCGGTGGCACTCCTGAGCGTGGCCTACACCCCGCCCAACGAGTTCAGGCCCACCGACATCTTCCGGATGATGGGTGGTGACGACATGTTCTACATCGAGTACTTCCAGGAACCCGGGGTAGCCGAAGCCGAGATCGGAACCGACCCGGCCCACTGGTTGGAGGGGATGATCTTCAGCGCCTCGGGCGACGCGCCGCCCCCGATGCCGGGAGCACCGGCTGGGTTTGCCGTAGCCCCGGGGGGCCGGCTGGACGACCGGTTCCACTATCCGGATGGCCCGTTGGCATGGCAGGACGCCGACGACATCGCCTTCTATGTTGGCGAGTTCGCCCGTGCCGGGTTCTCCGGCGGCCTCAACAGGTATCGCTGCGTGGACCACGACTGGGTCGACCTGCGGGCATGGCGTGAAGCTTCGATCCGGCAGCCCTCCCTCTACATCGGCGGGGAAAAGGACGGCCCCACGATCTGGGGAGCCGGGAGCATCGCCCGCTACGGCGAGACCCTGCCCGGCCTGCATGACTCGGTGATCCTGCCCGGGGTAGGTCACTGGATGCAGCAGGAGGATGCGGTGGGCACCAACGCGGCGCTGCTGGACTTCCTGGCTTCGCTCACCATCTAGGGTCCATTCATGGGGAAGTCCGAGCGTAAGGGCGACCACGGCCGGCTGACGCGCTCGCTGGGCCTCCGCCATGTTTTCGCTCTGTCCACCGGGGCCATGCTCTCGTCGGGTCTGTTCCTTCTGCCCGGGTTGGCTGCTGCCAAGGCCGGACCGTCGGCCGTGCTGGCCTACCTGTTGGCCGGGTGTCTGGCCGTGCCGGCCATGCTCAGCGTGTCCGAGCTGGCCACCGCACTACCTAAGGCCGGGGGTGCCTACTACTTCCTGGAGCGGGCGCTCGGCCCCGCGGTGGGGACGGTGGCCGGTTTCGGGACCTGGCTGTCGCTCGTCCTCAAGGACGCCTTCGCCATGGTCGGGATGAGCGCCTACCTGGTCCTCATCGTGGACGTCGACCCCACGATGCTGGCCCTCGTCCTGATCGGCTTGTTCACGCTGGTCAACGTGGTCGGTTCCAAGGCAAGCGCGTCGATGCAACTGGGACTCGTGGTGGTCGTCCTCTCAGCTATGGCGTGGTTCGTGGTTCAGGGGCTGTGGGAGACCGCCGATCGGGGGGTCGACGGTTCGAACCTGGACCCGTTCTTCACCCACGGGGGTTCCGGTCTGGTGGCGGTCATCGGGCTGGTGTTCGTGTCCTACGGCGGCCTCACCAAGGTGGCCAGCGCCGCTGAGGAGGTTGAGGACCCCAGCCAGCGCATCCCACAGGGCATGGCTCTCTCGTTGGCTACGGCAACGGTGCTTTACACCCTCGGCGTACTGGTGACCGTGGCCGTGGTGCCGGCCGATGTACTGCACGGCGATCTGGCGCCAATCCACACGGCGGCCGAGACCGTGCTCCCGAAGGTGGGGGTGTGGCTCGTCGTGGTGGCGGCGCTGGCCGCCTTTTCCTCGGCGGTCAACGCCGGCATCCTGGCCGCCGCTCGCTACCCGATGGCCATGGCTCGCGACGGCCTGCTTCCGGCCTGGATGGGTGGTCTGGGCCGGTTCGGTACTCCGGTGTTCGGCGTTGTCTCCACGGGGGCGGCCATTGCATTGGTGGTGCTGGCCTTCGACGCCGAGTCAATCGCCAAACTCGCCAGCGCCTTTGTTTTGCTCACCTTGGGCCTGGTGAACCTGGCAGTACTGGTGTTGCGGGCCTCCGAGATCAAATCGTACGCGCCGTCGTTCCGGTCGCCCCTGTACCCCTGGACCCAGTTGGTCGGCATCGCCATCTCCGGGTACCTGATCTCCCGTTTGGGATCAGCTGCCTTGGTGTTCGTGGGCGTGGTGACCGCTGTCGGATGGGCCTGGCACCACCTGTATGCCACGCCGCGTACCGAGAGGGCGGGCGCCATCCGCCACGTGTTTCGCCGGTGGGGTCGGGAGGCCGACGACTCCTTGGAGCGAGAGATCAGCGCGGCGATGGCTGGCCACGGCCTTCGGGACCGGGACGACTACGCAGGCCTTATCGCCCGGGCTGTGGTGCTGTCCATTCCCGAGGGAGCCGACATCGGTGAGGCGGCCGCCCGTGCATCGACGGTGCTGTCGGATCGGATCGGGGTGCCCACGGAGCGGGTTACCGAACGGTTCTTGGAGACCGGGTCGTTGTGGATCCAGCCGTCGTCGGACCATCCGACGGCTACACCGGTGGCCCTGTTCGAGGTGCTGGACGTCGATCAGTTGGTCATCGTTCGGGCGTCGTCGGGCATCCGCATTCCGGCAGCATGGGGCGGTTCGGGGGAGCGGGTCAACGCCCTGTTCTTCCTTGCTGGGACGACCGCCGAGCCAGGCCGGGCGCTCCGCCTGGCCGGAGAGTTGGCGGGGTTCTTGCATACCGGGGCACGGGCGTGCGGGCAGGCGGCCACCGAGGACGAGGTGAAGACGGCGTTGCTACCCGGACAGACTGTCCGCCAGTACGCCTTGTTACCCGAGGGCCTGGATGCGGGCCTGATTGGGAGGCGCATTGGTGATCTGAGTTTGCCCGAGGAGGTTTCGGTAGCTGCGGTGAGTCGCTTCGGTGTGGCCCTCCCCGTCGAGGACGACCTGGTGTTGGAGGCCGACGACCAATTGACGGTGGTCGGTCCGGAGAGCGCGATGCCAGTCTCTGGTGCACCAGCGTCCTTGGGTTGACTACTAGCTGGCGCGGGCTGGCATGGGTGGTTAGTCGACTAGGAGGCGGCGGATCTCGGCTGCACCAGCTACCTGCTCGGCGTCGGTCGCCGCGATGGGAGCCAAGTTGAAGTCGACCGCTCCGGCATCCATGAACGGTCGGAGCCACTCCACGATGTCGGCTGGCGTGCCGACCGGCGAGTAGCGCTCGAAGGCCGCCCACGGCGCGCCGTAGAACTTCTCCATGGCGGGGGCCAGTAGCGCCGCACCCTCGGTCGGCGTGTCACCCAGGCCCACCCAGATTTGGTAGCCGTGTCGCCACGCCACGGCGTCACGGCCGCTCGCAGCGGCCGCCTGCTCAGCGATGTGCACGCCTTCGGTGAACCGGCGTGGCGAGCACCATGAGGCAAGCCACCCGTCCCCCCGCCGACCGGCCCGTCTGGCAGCCGCGTCGGACCGGCCACCCACGGTTACCGGTACCGGTGGGGTCGGCGCGGGGCGGATCGAGACGTCAGGCGCGTCGTAGAACTCACCGTGGTGGTCGACCGCCTCGCCAGCCAGCAGGGGTCGCAGCACGTCGAGGGCCTCGTCGGTACGACGTCCACGGGTTGACGGGTCAACGCCCACCACCTCCATTTCGTGGCGGTCCTCGCCACCCACGCCCACACCGAAGGTCAGTCGCCCAGGCGCCTGTTCGGCCAGCGTTGCCACCTGACGGGCCACGGCAACCGGATGGCGCAGGGCCAGCAGGTACACACCGACGTACACGCCGATGGTGGGATGTAGGCCAGCTAGCCATGAGACCTTCATGAGGCCGTCCATGCCGCGACCGTCGAAGAACGACACGTGGTCGGCGGTGAACACGTGGTCGAGGTCCGCATCAGCTGCTCCGTGCACGTAGGCCGTTGCGTCGTCATGCGATGCGAAGCCAGCCGGCGGGATGGACACGCCGACCCGAACCCCTTGGGCCATGTGATTCCCGGCCCGCTGGTTAGCCATGCCCGTGGTTCACGGCGTTCGCTTCTCGCCAAACTGGTCCCATGAGGTGATCTTTTCGGCACCTCGATAACGGGGAGCCACGCCCCACTTTCCGGTGGGGTGACCGAGGGGCAGCAAGGCCAGGACCTCGTAGCGCTCTGGGATGCCCACCAACTCGCGCACGTCGTCCTCATAGATTCGGTGCAGCGTGGTCATCGCCGTACCCAGTCCGAGGGACCGAGCGGCCAGCATGAAGTTCTGGATAGCCGGGTACACCGAGGCGTGGGTCGGGCCGACGGGCATCGGTCCCTCGTCGTCGTGGACCGTCATGTCGATGGACGGCATGAGCAGCAGCACTAGCACCGGTACGTGTTCGAGGTTTTCGGCCAGATGCACGGTGGCCCGGCTGTTGCGTTCCCAGCCCTCGCGGACCGCGTCGTTGGGGAACTCGGTAGGAGCGATAGCCGGTTCGTAGCGCCGCCAACCGCGTCGGTAGATCTCTGCCAGCCCGACTTTCTGCACGGGGTCCTGCACGACCACGAACTGGTACGGCTGGATGTTGCCGCCACTGGGGGCCTGAACGGCGGCCTGCAGACAGGTCCAGATGTCCTCGTCGGACACTGGTTCGTCGCTGTACCGGCGCATGGCCCGGTTGGTCATCAGGCCGTCCAACAGCCCGATCTCGTTGCCGCGGGCTCCGCCCGTCTCGAAGGTCATGGTGCTCTCCAGTTTCTGATCGACTATTTCCCGGTGAACCGGGGCTCGCGCTTTTCGGCTAGGGCGGCTAGGGCCTCGTGGAAGTCCTCCGACGCGAAGGTCACCGTCTCCAGGGCCGTCGACAGGTCGAAGGCGGGGCCGCAAGTCTGTTTGATCCACGTGTTGACCGCCTGCTTGGTGAACTGCACAGCCTGGGGGGCACCGGCGGCCAGGCGCTTCGCCCACGCCAGGCCGGCAGCCATGCAGGCCTCGGGGTCGGGCGCCGACTCTACGATCAGCCCCATCTTTTCGGCGTCGGCCGCGGTGACCGGGTCACCGGTTAGCAGGTACCGCTTGGCCAACTGCGGGCCGACGGCCAGGGGCCAGGCCACGGTGCCGCCGTCGCCGGCCACGATCCCCACCTTGACATGCGGGTCGCCGAGGCGGGCCGTATCGGACATCACGGTGATGTCGGCCAGCAGGGCGATGCTGGCCCCGAGGCCCATGGCGTGGCCGGTCACCGCGCACACTATGGGGAGGTGCACGTCGAGCATGTTCCACACGATTGACTTGCCGTCCAAGCGGATGTCGGCGGCATAGCCGGGCTCGGCGAACCGGGGAAACCAGGCGAAGTCGCCGCCGGCGGTGAAGGCCTGTTCGGTGCCAGCCAGCAGCACGGCTCGGGCTTCGCGTTCCTCGCGCAACTCCTTGAACAGCAGCGCTAACTCGTGGTGCATCTGGGCATCGACCTTGTTCAGGTCGTCATCGGGCTTGTCAACGGTGACGACCAAGACGTCGCCGTCGCGCTCGAACCGCATGTACTCAAACTCGTCGAATCGGGAATCGTCGGACACCGGTTGTCTCCTGTTTCTCTGGGTCGTTCTAGGGGTCGTGTTCAGGAAGGGTCAGGGTCGAGGTTCACGGGGGAGCCCCAGAAGGCGTTCCCCGATGATGTTGCGTTGGACCTCGCTGGTGCCACCTCCAATGGTGAGTGCTCGGGAGAAGTAGTGCCCCCATGCCCAAAGGTCCTCGTCCTCCTCATACGGGTAGTGGCCGTCCAGCATGGTCGACGGTCCCTCGAGGTCCTTCACCAGCGTCATGGCCTTCTGTCCGTGCTTGTCGCCAATGGCCTTGCGGATTGACGACAACGGCCCAGGATCGCCGCCGGTCAACTGGGCGCTCATGACCCGCTGGTTCAGAAGGCGCAACACCGCCATCTCGGTGTAGAGGTCAGCCACCCGTTGGCGAAGGATCGGGTCTTCACAGCCCAGTTCGCGGATGCGGTCCAGCACCGTTGGGTCGTCGGGGCCGCGGCCCCATAGCACGCCACCCTGGGAGAGGGATACCCGTTCGTTAGCCAGCGTTACTTTGGCGAGGCGCCAGCCCTCGTTCTCGGTGCCCACCAGATTCTCGACAGGAATCTCCACGTCGGTCAGGAACGTCTCGTTGAAGTGCCGGCCACCGGTCATCTCCACGATGGGACGGACCTCGATGCCCGGTGTGGTCATGTCCAACAGTAGGTACGAGATGCCTTTCTGGGGCGGGCCGTCGTCGGAGGTTCGGACCAGCAGGATGCCCCAGTCGGTGACATCGGCCCGGGTGGACCAGATCTTGGAGCCGTTCACGATGTAGTGGTCGCCGTCGCGCACGGCCCTGGTACGCAGCGACGCCAGATCTGAGCCGGCCTCGGGCTCACTGAACAATTGGCACCAGTCCTCGGTGTTGGCCAGCATCGGTGGGAGGAAGCGCTCCTTTTGGGCCTGGGTACCGCCGGCGATGATGGTCGGCCCAGCCCAGCCGACACCGATGGAGGCACCGGGGATGCGAACCCCAGCCCGCTGGAACTCGTCATCGATGATGAGTTGGGTGACGGCATCGGCATCGCGTCCCCATGGACCGGGCCAGTGTGGGGCAATGAATCCACCGGCGGCCAGCGTGGCCCTATCGGGGTGTGGATGGGTGTCCAGCCAGACGCGTATCTCGAGGCGTCTCGGATCGTCGTCGGGAGGAAGAGTGAAGTCCACGGGTTTCTGCCGGTTGGGGAGTGGTGTTCCGGAGACCCTAGAGACCAGTCCCTAGAGAAGGGTGGTGTCGGTCTCGAGACCGAGGGCCAGCCGGCCGGTGAGCTCGTGAATGCGGGGAGCCACCATTGCGTGAGTGGCGGCGACCTGGCCGTCGCGGATCTTTCGCTGAAGCGGTTCTCGGAGGTACACCGCTGCTCCACCCGCCTCACGTCCGAGTGTGATTAAGGCGTCGGCGCAGCGCTGGGCAGCGTCGCAGGCCGCCAGTCTGAGGCTGCGTCGGTGCTCGAGGGTGAGGGGGTCGCCGGCTGCTGCTGTGGTCCACGCCTCGCCGATGGCGTCGTGCAGGAAGGCCCGGGTGGATCGGGCGGTGGCCTCAGCGGCGGAGAGAGCCACCTGCCCGGAGGCTCGTTCCGCCAGCGTTCGTTTCGAGCCTTCGGGCTTCTTGGCTGTGGCCAACTCGCCAAATCGGTCGACGGCGCCATCCAAGAGGCCGATGGACACCGAGGCGATGCCGATGGCCAGCATTCCGTAGAAGGGGAAGCGCCAGGTGGGGCCGTCGAGGCGAGGGGTGGCGTCCATCATCTGGAGCCACCGGCCCTCGGGGACGAAGGTGTCCTCGACGCGGTAGTCAGTCGACCCACTGCCAGAGAGTCCGGTGACGTGCCAGGTGTCGAGGTGCTCGACGTCGTCGCGGTCGAAGAACACGAACGGAGCTACCAGGCCGTCAGCCCGGCGGGCCGGTTTTCCATCGGGGTCGACGATGCGGGCACCTCCGCCGATCCAGTTGCAGTGGCGGGTACCTGAGCCCCATGCCCAGGTCCCTGAGACGCGTAGGCCTCCGTCGACTGGGGTGGCGGTTCCCACAGGGGCGGCGTATCCGCCGGCACAGGAGTCTGGGGAGCCGAAGACCAGGGAGGCCACGTCCTCAGGCAGGAACCCGGCCATGAGGGAGGTGGTCCCGGCGATCATCACACACCACGCCGCGCCGCCGTCGTGGCGGGCTACCTCGGCGATCACCTGAGATGCGGTGGCCACGTCGGCCTCCGGCCCGCCTAGGTCGGCGGGGGTGAGGAGGCGAAATAGCCCTGCATTGCGTAGGTCTGCCACCACGTCGTCGGGCAGGGTGCGTTCGGCCTCGGAGCGTTCGGCGCGTTCGGCTAGCGACGGTCCGAGTGCCTGGGCGGCGGGGAGTAGATCGGACGCGGTCACCCTAGGGAGGGAGGACATGGGGCACAAATATAGAATATCCTTCTAGAAACGTCAAATCTAGATAGAAGTGATCTACAGTTTGAGTATGTCTAGTCAGGAGGTCGCCTTCGAGAACGTCGGGCCGGAACGGGCCCCTGACGGACGGTCCGCCCGGACCCGGGCCGCCCTGGTGGAGGCCACACTGGCTCGGTTACGGAGTGATGGCTCGTTCACCGCCGAGCAGGTGGCGACCGACGCCGGGGTGAGCGTGGCCACCATCTACAACCGGTTTCCCGATGGGCGTGACGGCCTGCTGGCCGCCGCCTTCGACCGGGCGCTAGACGGGGTGGTGGAGGCCAGTACCCGCCCACTGACGGCGGAGCACCTACTGGACCACGGGTTGTCCGGGACGATGACCGCTTTGGTTGACGGCCTGTGCGAAGCCTTCTCTGCCGACGCACTGGTCATGCGAGCCGCCTTGGCCCGGCTACCCGAGAGTCGCTCGCTACGCGATGCATACCGACGTCACGAGGGTACGGCCCGAGTTGCTAATAGGCGGTTGGTGGAGTTGGGCCAAGCGGCGGGGCGGATCGTCGACGGCGATCCGGATGAGCTGGCCGACCTGCTCATCGTGCTGGGTCAGGGGATCAACAACCCGGTGTTGTTGGGCGCTACCGATCGTGGTCGACTCTGTGCCCGACTGGCTGACGCACTGGTGGCCGTCCTTGATCCTGGAACCGAGAGGCCATGACTGACGAGACGGGTACCACGGTCGTCTATTGGCGTCGGATGTGCGGGTTCTGCACCCGTCTACTGGGCGCGCTTGAGGGCGCGGGTGTCGACGTTGAACTGCGGGACATCTGGGAGGACCCGGAGGCAGCAGCTTTCGTCCGCTCGGTGAACGACGGAGCCGAGACGGTGCCCACGGTCGTCCTGCCCGACGGCCGGGCGATCACCAACCCGTCCCCCGATGCACTAATTGCACACCTGACGGCGGGCTCCTAGGTCGCGCTGCCGGTGGGATCCGACCCCGTGGCCTATGGCTTGTCATCGGTCGAACCGAGATCGATGGGCTCGCTGAGGCTGATCCTGTGAAGGCCTATGGCTCCCAGGTGGGGTGCAAGAGTGGCCGTGGCTGCTACCGCAGGAGCCGGTTCAGCCATTCCACCCGACGAGACGGTTGGCCGGTGCGGGCCTCTGCCCGGTCGGCACCTGCGGCCATCCAAAGGCCAGCGGTGACACCCACCCAGCGCAGTGGCTCGGGTTCCCACCTCCGAGCCTGGTGGCCGATCCATGGGAGGTCCGTGCGGCCACTCGCCGTCTCAGTGATCAGTTCAGCGATGGTGTGCCCGGCCAGTTTGGCGGTGGCCACCCCGTCGCCCACGTAGCCGCCAGCCCACGCCATGCCCGAGGGCCGGTCAAAGCCACACGACGGGACCCAGTCGCGGGTCAGGCCCATGACGCCACCCCACCGGTGGGTAATCGCCGCTTCACCCAGTACCGGGAACAGTTGCCGCAGCGAGGCTTCGACCTTGTCATGTACCTCGTGGTGAACCCCGGTGGTCGACGAGACCTTCGATCCGAACTGGTAGGGAGCTCCCCTTCCCCCCATGGCGATGCGGCCGTCGGCTGTGCGTTGGCCGTAGATGATGAGATTGCGGCCATCGCCGAACGTGGGTCGGTCGGTCAGGCCGATCTCGTCCCACACGGCGTTCGGCAGTGGTTCAGTGGCCACCATCATCGAGTACAGAGGGACGAGGGTGCGGCGGTGGCCGACCAGGTCCCGGGTGTAGCCCTCGGTGGCCCGCACTACGACGTCGGCCCGCACTGTGCCCTGGTCGGTCTCCAGCCGGGCTGAACTGGTCGGGTCGGCAGGGTGGATGGCCGACACGGCGGTCCGTTCGTGGATGGTGCCGCCCAGACGTTCTACGGTTTCGGCCAGACCTCGCACCAGCCGGCTCGGGTGGATGGCCGCCACGTGTCGGTTGAACCAACCGCCGACCACGTCGGTGGCGTTGCACAATGAACGGGCCTCGTCGCCGTCGACCCAATGAACGTCGTCGTCGGTTAGCCCGAGGGCGTGCCGGGCCCTTACGCCGGCGCCGATCCGTTCGGCCTGGGGGCCACTGCGGGCCATGTCGATCCAGCCGCCCTTGGCGTAGTGGCAGTCAATGCCCTCGGTCTCGGCCACTCGGCCGATGTCATCGATGGCGTCGTACAGTCCACGCATCTGGCGGACCGCGGCCTCCGGGGTGGATCGGGCGGCCCAGTCCATAGGGCTGATGCTGTACTCGCCGAGGGCCCAGCCTCCGTTTCGTCCCGAGGCACCAAATCCGGCGATCTCGCGTTCCACGACCACGACGCGAAGGCCGGGGTCGATTCGCAGCAGGTGGTAGGCGGTCCAGAGGCCAGTAAAGCCGGCGCCCACGATGGCCACGTCGGCATCCCGGTCGCCTTGAAGGGCCGGGCGGGGGTCGAGAGACCCGGGCACGGTGTCGTGCCAGAACGAGACGGCACGGTCGTCGCGGGGTTCCTCAAGGTTGTCCATCGGGTCGAACCTAGGCGGCGGGCGGTTCGAGTCTGACCACCAGGCGGTCAGCTGTCGAAGCCGATTCCGAAGCGGTCCAGTAGTGACAGCCAGGGCCCGCGTCGTCCATCCCGACGGTCGCAGTCCTTGATCGCCCGACGGGTGAGCTGGATGGCCGGCCAGCGCAGCGGTTCCGGGGGGAACGGAAACGGGGCCCGTCGAACCATCTCCAGCGAAGTTCGTTCCGAGGTGATTCCGTCGACCAGATCCAGGGCCACCCGGGCACCGAACCGGCTGGCCCCCACCCCCAGCCCGGTGTACCCGGCAACCCATGCCGCCCGCCCCCGGTGGCTTGTGCCCCACGTGCAGGTGAACCGGCTGGTGGCGGCGATCGGGCCGCCCCACCGGTGGGTGAACCGGATGCCCTCCAGTTGGGGGAAGGTCGCCAGAAAGTGTCGGGCCAGGGTACGGGTGGTCGACTCGCTTTGTTCGTGGCCCGGGTCCACCCGGTTGCCGAAGTGGTACAGCGCGTCCCACCCACCCCACAGGATCCGGTTGTCGGGGGTGAGGCGGTAGTAGTGGAACTGGTTGCCCACGTCGGACAGTCCCTCCCGGCCTATCCAGCCCAGGGACGCCAACTGCGTCGACGACAGGGGCTCGGTAGCCAGTACGTGGTCGTAGACCGGTGCCACCCTCTTTCGGATGGCCCGAATCGGCGATCGGTAGGCGTTGGTGGCCACCACCGCCCGGTCCGTTGTGACCGTGCCTTGGTCGGTTTCGACCCGGATGCTGCTCAGGGTGGCCTCCAACGACCGGACGGCGCTGTGGTCGTGGAACCGGACGCCCAGGCTCTCGGCAGCGGTCCGCAGGCCCCAGGCCAGGCGGGCCGGGTCCAGCATCACCGTGCGGTTGGGTATCAGCAGTCCGGCCCGGTACAGCGGAGAGTCGACCCGGGACCGGGTGGTCGGGGCGTCAAGCAGGGTGGCCTCGATGCCGTGGGCGAGGTGCACGTCCATGGCATCGGCCAACTCAACGGCCTGCCAGTCGGTGACTGCGACGTTCAACTCACCGGTCCGCTCGGCTCCGCAGTCGATGTCGTGGCGGTCGATGGTGGCCACGATGTCGCCCAGGTTCTCATCGCCGAGTCGGACCAGGTCGGCGATCTCCTTGGGCCAGTGGGCCACCCCGTTCTCCAGGCCGTGGGTGAGTGAGGCGTCGCAAAACCCACCGTTGCGCCCTGTTGCACCCGCTGCAGTCTCGTTGGCTTCTAGGACCACGACCGTCCGCCCGGGGTCGGCCTCGACCGCGCACAACGCGGTCCACAATCCGGTGAAACCTCCGCCCACGACCACGAGGTCGGCGGTAGTCGGACCATCTAGCGTTGGAGCGGGAACCGGTCGGGCGGGTTGGTCCAGCCAGAGCACCGTGGGGGCCGAGTCGGCCAGCGCCGCATCCACCACGTCGCTGCGCGGGCCTCCTCCGGCGGCGGTCAGGAAGGAATCTGCCCTCATCGGCTGTCCTTGCCGGCCTCCGTCATTCCAACGGAACAGGTAGCAGAAATGCTACTGAGCGACGAAATCCATTGCATAACTAGCAGCTCGACGACGGATTCAGTAGTGTGCTGCACGGCATGGAGAGTAGTCCTTCCGTGCTCGGGGGCGAGTGGCTCGGCCGGTACTCCAGAATGGGTCCGGCGGGTCCAGATGAGGGACGGGGAGGACCGAATCGATGAACGAAACCACGAACGGGCAGGGCCCAGCTGTCGAGTTGGCCGGGGTGGTAAAGCGCTTCGGCGATCGCTCGGGCACCGAGGTGACTGCGGTGGACCACATTGACCTCACCATCACCGATGGCGAGTTCTTCTCCCTGCTCGGCCCGTCAGGCTGCGGCAAGACCACCACTCTACGCATGGTGGCCGGCCTCGAATTGCCGACCGCCGGGTCTATCCGTATCCACGGTGAGGAGATGGGCCTCCGTCCGCCCAACAAGCGACCTGTTAACACCGTCTTCCAGAGCTACGCGCTTTTCCCCCACATGACGGTGGCCGCCAACGTCGGCTTCGGCCTCGAGATGCGCAAGGTCCCCGCTTCCGAGCGCAAGGACCTCATCGACTGGGCCATCGACCTGGTCGAGATGGGTTCCATGGCCCACCGCAAGCCCACCCAGTTGTCGGGTGGCCAGCAGCAGCGGGTGGCTTTGGCCCGGGCGTTGGTGAACCGGCCCGAGGTGCTCCTGTTGGATGAGCCGCTGGGGGCTCTCGACCTGAAGCTCCGCCAGCAGATGCAACTCGAACTCAAGAACCTCCAACGCGAGGTCGGCATCACCTTCGTTTACGTCACCCACGACCAGGAGGAGGCGGTCACCATGAGTGACCGCATTGGCGTCATGCATGAGGGTCGCCTCCTACAGGTCGACACGCCCGAGGCCATCTACGAGCGGCCCACCACCCGGTTCGTGGCCGACTTCATCGGACAGACCAACTTCCTCGAGGCCACGGTGGCCAGCGGCGAGGAGGTTGTGCTGTCGAACGGCGACCGCCTCCGCCTGTCGTCGGACCAGCCGGCCGGGTCGTCAGTGGCCGTCACCGTCCGACCCGAGCGACTCACCGTGCACCGCCGGGGCGAGGCGCCCACGGATCGTCATTGCGTCGAGGGCCGGGTGGAGACCGTCACCTACCTGGGCAACGCCGTGGTCTACGGCATCGGCGTGGACTGGATGCACCTCGAGGTCCGTTGTCCAGCCACCCTGGCCGGCGACCGTCGGGACGTGGGCGACGACGTCACGGTGTCCTTCGAGCCCGACCACGCCGCGGTGGTGACCGGCTGATGCCCGTCGAGGCACCTCCGGGCGACGCTCCGGAACTGGAGGACGCCACCGAGGTGGCCACACCTGGTCTGGAGCACCAGGCCGAACGCGCCAAGGCGCGTCAGGGCTTTCTGCTGGGGCTGCCCACCATCGTCTACTTGCTGATCTTCTTCGTTGCCCCGCTGGGATTCGTGGTGGCCTACTCCTTCGCCACCCGCACCAGCACCGGCCGGACCGAGTTACGCGACTTCAACCTGAACGCCTACGCCCGCCTCGGCGACGACATCATCATGACGGTTGCCTGGCGGTCGCTGTGGATGGCCGTGCTGGCCACGCTGATCTGCCTGGTGCTGGCTTACCCGCTGGCCTACTTCATTTCGACCCGCAGTCCGGCTGTACGCAACATGCTCCTGGTCGCGGTGATGATCCCGTTCTGGTCAAACTTCCTGATCCGGACTTACGCCTGGCGGGTACTGCTTGACAGCGACGGGCTCGTGACCCAGGGCCTGGAGTTGCTCGGTCTAGGGGATGGACGCATCCTGTTCACCTCCAATGCTGTGATCCTGGGCCTCGTCTACGGCTACCTGCCGTTCATGGTGCTGCCTCTGTACGCGGCCATCGAGCGCGTCGACTGGAGCCTCGTGGAAGGTGCCCGTGACCTCTACGCCAGTGGCTGGGCGGCCTTTCGCCGGGTGGTGTGGCCGCTGTCGCGCCCTGGCGTCATTGCTGGTTCGATGCTGGTCTTCGTGCCCAGCTTCGGGGCCTACGTCACCCCGGCCATCCTGGGCGGCAACAAGGAGGGCCTGCTGGGCAGTTACATCGTGCTGCAGTTCCTTTCGGCCCGGAACGGGCCGGTGGGTTCGGCAGTGTCGGTGGTGGTCCTCGGCGTGATGCTCGTCAGCACACTCATCTACTTCCGGGCCGGGGGGAAGAACCTGTGAGCAAGGGCGTCGCCAAGTCGACCGCTGAACCCCAGGGGGCTAGTCGCTGGCTGCTTCGCGGCCACTCGGCGGCCGTGTTCGCCTTCTTCTACGCCCCGATCGTCGTGCTCTGCGTCTTCTCGTTCAACGACAGCAACGCGGTGGGAAACTGGAACGGCTTCACGCTGGACTGGTACTCAGACCTGTTCGCCAACGACAACATCCAGTCCTCGATTTGGGTGTCGGTCAAGGTGTGCGTGGTGTCGACGCTGATCTCGGTAGTGCTGGGCACTGCTGGAGCGTTGGCCCTCGAACGGTTCCGGTGGTGGGGCCAGAAGGCCTTCGACGCTGTCCTCTACCTGCCGATCATCATCCCCGACGTCACCATGGCCGTGATGATGCTGGTCTTCTTCAGCGAGACGGCGTCATGGTTCGACTGGATTCCCGGCGTCAACCTCCAGAACGGCCTCGAGAAGCTGGTGTTCAGCCACGTGGCGTTCAACATCTCGTTCGTGTCGGTGGTGGTAAGGGCCCGTCTGGCCAACCTGGACGCCTCCATGGAGGAGGCGGCCGCCGACCTTTACGCCAACCGCTGGCAGGCCTTTCGCCGGGTCACCCTGCCCCAAATCATGCCGGGCGTGATCGGTGGGGCCCTGCTGGCGGTGACCATCTCGCTGGACGACGTGGTGGTGTCCAGCTTCGTCTCCGCGGTGGGAGGTACCCCGCTGTCGGTGTACGTGTTCGGCATGTTGCGCAAGGGGGTCACCCCCCTCGTGAACTCCGTGTCGGTCGTGATGTTGGCGGCGTCCATGGCATTCGTCATGGCGTCGCTCGTGATCTCCCGGGCAACGGGCTCGGAGAGGGAGGAAAGGTGAGTGCAATGAGGAAGTGGATTCGAATCGTCGCCCTGTTGGGCATCCTCAGCGTCGTAGCCGCTAGTTGCGGCAGCGATTCTGAGGAAGCTGCAGGCGATTTCAAGCAGTGCGACGCCGGTGAGACCGACGGTGACCTGGCGTTCTTCAACTGGTCGGAGTACATGGACCCTGACCTGATCGCGGCGTTCCAGGACGAGTTCGGGGTCAGCGTGACCGAGGACTTCTACCCGTCCAACGAAGAGATGTTTGCCAAGATCTCGCCCGGAGGAACGGGCTACGACGTAATCGTCCCGTCGGACTACATGATCTCAATCCTGAGGTCGGAAGCTCTGATCCAGCCCATCCAGAAGGACGCGGTACCCAACCACGTCAACATCGCCGACAAGTTCGCCGATCCGCCGTTCGATCCGGGGAACACCTACACGCAGCCCTATCAGTGGGGCACCACCGGGGTGGGCGTGGACCTAGGCGTGACCGGGCACGACATCCCGCTGACCTGGGGCCTGCTCTTCGACGCCGACCTCGCCGAGCAGTACGGCCTGTCGGGCAAGATCAGCCTGCTGGACGATCCACGCGAGACCATGGGTGCAGCGCTCAAGTACCTGGGTTACTCACTGAACTCCACGTCGGCCGACGAGCTGGCCGAGGCCGAGGCGGTCATCGCCGACGCCGTCAGCCGGGTCGCCGCCTTCGATTCGGACCAGTACAGCGAGCTGGTGGTAGCCGGGGAGACCATCGCCGGTCACGGTTACAGCGGCAACTTCCTCTGGGACTTCGAGGAGGGTGAGAGCGAGTACACCTACTTCGTGCCCGACGAGGGTGGCACGGTCTGGGTGGACGGCATGGCCGTCCTAGTTGACGCGCCGCATCCCTGCACGGCTTTCGCCTTCATCAACTTCCTGTTGGACGCCCACAACGGTGCGCAACTGACGAACTTCAACTGGTACGCCAGCCCCAACGGCGCCGCTGAGGAGTTCATCGACCAGGAGGTGCTCGACAACCAGATCATCTACCCGTCCGCGGCGACGATGGAGCGCCTCGAGTTCATCGAGGACACCGGTGAGTTCGAGATCGAGTACACCGACGCTCTGACCAGGGCGCGCGGCTGATCCTTCCTCCCTTCCGGTCGGCGGGTCGGGGTGCAAGACGCACTTTCGGCCCGCCGACCGGGCGGGCCCACCGCCGGTTTCGGGCGGCGGGACGGCGAGATGAACAAACGAACGATGATGGGAACCTGACGATGAGCGAGCACCAGCGCCTGGCTGAACTGGCCGAAAAGCACCTGTGGGGACACTTCTCTGTCCTCAAGAACGACATTGACGGGACCCGGGTCATCGAGCGCGGCCAGGGCTGCCACGTGTGGGACGCCGAGGGGAACCGGTACCTCGATGGTCTAGCCGGTTTGTTCGTCAGCCAACTGGGGCACGGTCGCCCTGAACTGGCTCGGGCGGCCGGGGACCAGGCAGCGACGCTCGGGTACTTCCCCATCTGGACCTACGGGCACCCGACGGCCATTGAACTGTCGGCCATTCTGGCTGGACTGGCGCCAGGTGACCTGAACCGGGTGTTCTTCACTACCGGTGGATCCGAGGCCGTCGAGTCGGCCTGGAAGCTGGCTCGCCAGTACTTCAAGTTGAAGGGCAAGCCCGACAAAGTCAAGGTCGTCAGTCGGAACCTCGCCTACCACGGGACCACGATGGGTGCGCTGTCCATCACCGGGCTTGATTCCATCAAGACGGTGTTCGAGCCGCTAGTGCCCGGTGCGATCAAGGTGCCCGAGACCAACCACTACCGGTGCCCGACCTGTCAGGACGACCCGCACTGCTCGTTGCACGCGGCAGACGCCATCGAAGAGGCCATCATCAGGGAGGGTCCCGACACCGTGGCTGCCCTGTTCGTTGAGCCGGTGCAGAATGCCGGCGGCTGCTTTGTGCCCCCGCCCGGCTATTTCGACCGGGTCCGTGAGATCTGCAACCGTCACGACGTGTTGCTGGTTTCCGACGAGGTCATCTGCGCCTACGGGCGCATCGGCCACATGTTCGGGTGCGAGCGGTTTGGCTACATACCCGACGTGATCACCTCGGCGAAGGGCCTCACCTCGGGCTACGCGCCGCTCGGCGCCATGATCGTGAGTGACCGGGTGGCCGAGCCCTTCGTGGGCACCGGCGACTCGTTCCTGCATGGCATTACCTTCGCGGGCCATCCGGTGAGCTGCGCCGTGGCGCTGGCCAACCTCCAGATCTTCCAGGACGAAGGCATCATCGGCCACGTCCAGACGAACGAGTCGGCCTTCCGGGCCGCGCTAGACGATCTGGCTGATCTGCCGATCGTCGGCGACATCCGTGGTGCCGGCTACTTCTACGGCATCGAACTCGTTCGGGACCGCGACACCCGGGCCTCGTTCAGCGACGACGAGCGCGAGCATCTACTACGAGGTTTCCTGTCCAACCGCCTTCTGGAACTAGGCCTGATCTGTCGGGCCGATGACCGGGGTGAACCGGTTATCCAGCTCTCGCCACCGCTCATCGCCGGCCCAGATGAGTTCGCGGAGATCAACTCGAAACTCCGTCAGGCGCTAACCGAAGCCATGGCTGAGTTGGGCGTGTAGGACCGGCATCGTGAACGAGCTGACGGGGGCCCCGGGACGGTCTACGAGCGAGGTCTTCCCTCTCGACGAAAAGGATCGAGCGATCATCACTGAACTCCAGGTGGACGGGCGCATGTCCTACGCCGACCTAGCGCCACGCGTCGGCCTGTCCCAGGCAGCGGTGCGTCAGCGGGTCAACCGGCTTATCGGGCGTGGGGTCATGCAGGTGGTGGCCGTGACCGATCCCCTCAGCCTCGGCCTGTCCACCCAGGCCATGGTTGGTATCAGCGTCTCCGGTGACGTCCGGGCGGTGGCTGCTGCGGTCTCTGAGTGTCGGGAGGCCGAGTATGTCCTGATCACCGCTGGCCGCTACGACGTGCTAGCCGAGGTTCTGTGCGAGGACAGCGAGGCTCTGCTGTCGCTGGTCAACGACCGAATCCGGTCTATCGACGGCGTGGCCTCCACCGAGGTGTTTCCCATACTCAAGATGGAGAAGATGACGTTCTCCTGGGGCACCGGCTAACGCTTGCTTCCCGGTCTCACCGGTCTGGTCAACGCAGAGCGTTGGCCAGGGTGTCGATGACGCGGCCGATTTCGTCGTCGGTAATGACGAGCGGCGGACAGATGGCCAGGCAGGTCCCGATGGGCCGCACTATCACCCCCTCCTCAAGGATGGCGTTTCGTACCGGGATGG
Source organism: Acidimicrobiales bacterium (assembly GCA_030747595.1). Lineage (NCBI taxonomy): Bacteria > Bacillati > Actinomycetota > Acidimicrobiia > Acidimicrobiales > Acidimicrobiales bacterium. The sequence goes on from JASLKK010000002.1 coordinate 169,330, forward strand.
AGTCGCGGCCCAGTTCCGCGGCGTACACCGCGCCCATGCCCCGCCACGATTCGATGTGTCCGTCGGCCGCCAGGGCACGCAGGCCCTCCTGGAGCTTTTCGCCGACGTGGTTGGCCCGCTGATCAAGGCCTTCGTCGGTCATGATCTGGAGGTTGGCTATGCCCGCTGCGCACGAGGCATGGTGTCCCGAGTACGTGTAGCCGGTTCGGAGCAGGAAGCCGGGCTCTTCGAGCTCCTCGCAGACGGCCCGGGACACGATGACGCCGGACAGCGGGAGGTAGCCCGACGTGACGCCCTTGGCGAAGGTGATCAGGTCAGGGGTGACGCCAAAGGTCTGGGCGCCGAACCATTCGCCGGTCCGACCGAAGCCGCAGATTACCTCATCGAAGATGAGCAGTGCCCCGTTGTCGTCACACAGGCGACGCAGGCCCTCGAGGTAGCCGTCGGCCGGTGGGAAGACACCGCCAGCACCCTGTAGCGGCTCGGTCAGGACAGCGGCAATCCGGTCACCCTGCTCGGCGAAGATCGACGCCATGGCCTCTAGGTCGTCGTGGGGGACCTCCAGGAAGTGGGGGACCAGGTCGCCCCAGCCCTCACGGTTGGGGGCGATGCCCTGAGCTGACGTCCCTCCGAAGTTAGTTCCGTGGTAGCCGTTGGTGCGCTTGATGATGACCTGGCGACCCTCGGTGCCCCGGCGTTGCTGGACCAGTCGGGCAATCTTCAGCGCGGTGTCGACAGCCTCAGATCCCGAGCAACCCAGGAAGGTCCGTCCGTCGGGGTGCGGCGACCGCTCCACGATCATCTCAGCCACCCGGGCGGCGGGACCGTTGGTGAACGGAGCGAAGGTGTTGTACGCCTCCATCTGGTGCATCTGAGCGGTGACGGCGTCGATGATCTCGGTACGTCCGTGGCCGACCTGACAGAGCCAGAGGTTGGCCATGGCGTCGACATAGTCCTTGCCGGAGGCGTCGTAGACGAGCGAGCCCTCGCCGCGGACGATGTCGATGAAGTCGCCCTCGGGCATGGCCGGTGGGGAAAACGGGTGGAGCAGGGCGTTGGTCATTGAAAGGGCCTCCTGATCGGGTCGGTGGGGACGCCGGGTTGGACGAGCTGACGGTCGGTGGGTCGCGTGAGTATGGCACCAATCAGCAAAAGGATCGCCATGGTGGAGGCGGTGACAATCCAGGCCGTGAGGTCACCGTGGCTGTCGTAGATCATGGCAATGATCATGGCTGCCACCGCGGCCGTGGCCACCTCGACGGCACCCATGAGGCCCTGCGCGGAGGCCTGTCGGTTCTCGGCCACTGCGGCGGCCACCAGCATGGGGGCCGACGGGAAGGTGAAGCCCTCCATTACCGAGGTGGCCATGGTGATGGCCACCAGGGCGGCCACTCCGGGGACGACGCCGTAGAAGGTGGTCAGCAGGGTGATGCTGGCCAGGCCTCCGATGGCCCACCGGCGGGCGCCGTACCGCTGGGCCAGCGAGCCACCCAGTGGGGACAGCAGGGCGATGGGGAGAGCCGCCAGGGTGATCCCGACCGCCAGAGTGGTCTGGGTGGCGCCGCGGGTATCCATCTCGAGGACCCACACGGCCTCGAAGGCACCGATGAACACGAAGTAGGCCGCCACCACGAAGAAGGCGCCCACCAGGCGGCGGATGCGAAGCAGGCCCTTGAGGCCGAGGCCCTCCTCGTCTCGTGCCGCCGTGTCGGGTTGGGCCCGGAAGGAGACGGGCAGCAGCATGGCCAATGCGACGGCCATGGCCCAGAACGTGAACCGAAAGCCACCGATACCGGCCAGCAGGGAGGCGATCATCGGACCGGCCACGAAGCCGCCGACGTCCCACGCTCCAAGGCGACCCATGTTGCGTCCCAGGTTCGTCGGATCGGCCACGATGACCGTGCGTCGGGCCGCCGGGCCGGCAGTGCCCAGGGCGAAGCCGAAGACCGCCCGCCCGAGCACGTAGTGCCAAAGATCCTGGCCGACGGCCAAGAGCACCATGCCGACGACGCCGAGGGCGAGGCCGCCGCGAAGCATGGCCGGGGCCCGGCCCCGGTCGGCTTGGGGGGCCATGCTGATGTTGGCCACGAAGGCCGCCGCGAATCCCGCAGCGATGGCCAGGCCGATCCCGGTATCGGTGAACCCGAGCTCACTGCGGATCTCGGCAAGCAGCACGATGATCGACCCCAGCCCCGCTGACGCCCCGAACAGGATCAGGAAGTAGGGAGCAAGGCTGGGCCCGGTCTTGGAGGGCTCACCGTTACTCGTCAGATCCTCAGCCACGGACGTCGACGCCGGGGAGCACACAGAGCATCTCGTAGAGGAGGTTGGCGGCCACCAGACTGGTCATGCCGGTGGTGTCGTAGATGGGGGCCACCTCGACGAGGTCGCATCCCACGAGGTCCAGACCACGGCAACCCCGGATCACCTCGAGGCCCTGGGGCATGGTGAGGCCACCGACCTCGGGCGTGCCGGTGCCGGGTGCGTACGCGGGGTCCAGGCCGTCGATGTCGAAGCTCAGGTAGACGGGGCCTCCGTCCACCTGTTCGCGCACCTCGGCCATGAGCGGTTCGAGGCTGCGGTGCCAGCATTCCTCGGCCTGAACGACCCGGAAGCCCTGCTCCCGCGACCAGTCGAAGTCATCGGCCGCATAGCCGGTGCCCCGAACACCGATCTGGACGACACGGTTGCTGTCCAGCAGGCCTTCTTCGACGGCCCTCCGGAACGGGGTGCCGTGTGCCACCTTGGAGCCGAACATGGTGTCGTTGATGTCGGTGTGGGCGTCCACGTGGATCAGCCCGACTGGGCCGTGCTTACTGGCCATGGCTCGCAGGATGGGCAGCACGATGGTGTGGTCGCCGCCCATTGACGCGGTGATCACGTCGTGGGCCAGCAGGTCGACGTAGTGGGCCTCGATGGCATCCACGGCGGCCCCCAGGTCGAAGGGGCTGGCTGCCACGTCGCCCGTGTCATCGATGCGGAGGCTGTCGAACGGGGCGGCCCGGGTGGCCATGTTGTAGGGGCGAAGCAGCACCGATTCGGAGCGGATGTCGCGAGGGCCGAAGCGGGCGCCCGGCCGGTTGGAGGTGCCGATGTCCATGGGGACGCCCACCACGGCGACGTCCAGGTCAGCCGGCTCGGTGGTGCCGGGAAGGCGCATGAAGGTGGCAATGCCGCCGAAGCGGGGCATCTCGTTGCCGCCGAGGGGTTGGGGGTTCCCTGTCTTGAATCGCTGGGTCATCGGGGGAGTATTCCACGGGTGGTCCTGGTGAGTCGCCTCGAATCGGTGGTGGCGGTCGGGCCATGGCAGGCTCCGCACCATGGTCCACGAGAGTTACCGACATGAACACGACAAGGGCCTGATGGCTGAGCTTCGATGGCTTCGAAAGATCCGCACCTTCTGGCAGACCGACCTGAACCGGGCCATCGTCGACCTGGCAGCTCCTCAGCCCGGTGAGCGTGGTCTAGACGTGGGAGCCGGCATGGGTGCAGCCACGGTTCTGGCAGCCAGGCGTGGTGCCCACGTGGTGGCCGTGGAGCCGGGCGGCACCATGCGCCTGGTGGCCCGGGGGCGACGATTATTCAACCGGAGTCGGCGGAGGATCACCGTCGAACCCGGGGTGGCCGAGGACCTGCCGGTGGCCGGGGGATCCACTGAAGTGCTCTGGGCGGGTAACGCCATGCACCACTGGGTCGACCATGAGGCGGCGTTCGCCGAGTTTGCGCGGGTGTTGGCGCCAGGCGGCCGGCTGGTACTGGTCGACGAGGACTATGACGACCCGACCCATCCCGACCATGGAGAGTTTGCCGGTCACGAGGCCGAGTTGACGCCGGTCGACGTGGAAGCCATCGCCGTGGCCATGGTGGCTCTGGGGCTGGATGCCGCCGGTACCTACGAGGTGGTGGCCGGCGTCCCGGCCAAGGTCGTTCGGGCGACCAAGCCGGTTTAACGCAGGTCAATCCTGAACGGGATCAATGGGAGTGATGGGCGGGTGGGCTGCCTCGACGACGGCGGCCGCCGCGAGGGTGCGGTCCTCTCGGTGACGGTCGGCCATGAACTGCACGCCGAGGGGCACACCGTCGGCGTTGCATCCGATTGGGATCTGGGTGGCGGGAAGGCCGAGCACGTTGGCCGGGGTGATGGGTGTGAAGACGCCGTCGTAGAGGGCCCGGACGACGGTCAGGTCATCGGAGAGGTCGTCGTGATGGCCGAACGGCGGCTGGTACCAGGTGGGCAGCACCAGCACCGGAAAATCGTCTAGGAACAAGGCCCACTGGCGGGCCAGGCGGTGGCGTTCGATATGAACTTCCTGGGGTGCCACCTCACCAGCCGGCCAGAACGCCATCGAGGAGCGGATCAGGTGGGCGCCGTCGTCGGACATCACGGCGGACAGGGCCTCCATGGTCATCGGGAAGTCTTCGCCGAGGAGCCGACCCCACACGTCGTAGCACCGCTCCATCTCGGGTGGGGTGGCGTCGACGACGTCCCAGCCGGCGGCGGCCAGAGCTTCGCCGGCCCGGCGAACGGCCTCGCGGGCATCAGGGTGGATTGGCTCACCGGGCAGGTCGGTGGGCACGGCGGCCCGTCGGATGAAGTTCCTGCCGTCGTGGGGCACATCGACTGACCGGGGGTCGCGCGGGTGGCGCCCCACGGTGACTCGCAACATCGCCTCGAGGTCCGCCACCGAGCGGGCCATGGGGCCGGCGACGGCCATGAGTTGCCGTCCCAGCAGAGCTTCGGATGCGCGGGGTGACGTGCCGTGTACGGGCAGGCGTCCGAGGGAGGTCTTGGTCGCAGCGATACCACACGCGTAGGCCGGGTTGCGGACTGACCCGCCGAGGTCACTGCCCATGCCCATGGGGGTCATGCCCGAGGCGATGGCCGAAGCGTCGCCACCGGACGATCCGCTGGCCGTACGGTCCGGGTGCCAGGGGTTGCGGGTCAGGCCGAACAAGGGGTTGTCGGTGGCCAACCGCATGGCCATCTCGGGCTGGTTGGTCTTGGCGATGGGGATGGCCCCAGCGGACCGGAGTCGGCCGATGGTGGGGTCGTCGACCGGGGCGACGTTGTCGGCGAAGGTCGGGATGCCGTAGGTGGTTGGGTGGCCTGCCAAGTCCAGCCCGTCCTTGACGGTGAAGGGGACGCCGGCCAGCGGGCCCAGTGTCTCGCCGGCGGCCCGGGCCCGGTCCGTGGCGTCGGCGGCGGCCCGGGCTTCATCGGCCGTTACCAGCACGGCGGCGTTCAGCCAGCCGTTCACCTCGTCTATGCGTTCCAGATGGGCCTCAATCACCTCGCGAGCTGACACGTCGACACTGGCCATCAGAGAGGCCAGTTCGGTGCCGGTCCGTTGCCAGAGTGGATCAGTCATCGTGGCAACCTAACCACCACCCGGAGAGCGGAGGACGGCGACATGCCGCAAGCAGAGTCCAATGGGCTGACACTGGAGTACGAAGAGTTCGGTGATTCCGCCGATCCGCCGATCCTGCTCATCATGGGGCTGAGTGCCCAAATGACGGTGTGGCCCGAGGACTTCTGTCGGCAGTTGGCCCACCGGGGTCACCGAGTGATCCGATTCGACAACCGGGACGTCGGCCTCAGCACGTGGTTCGACCAGTGCCCGGTGGGTGATCCGGTCGAGGCCTTCCTCACGTTCCTGGGTGGCGGGTCCGTCGAATCGCCCTACGCCATGGCCGATCTAGCCGATGATGCTGCCGGCCTGCTAGACGCCCTCGGCCTCGATTCGGTGCACGTGGTGGGCGCCTCGTTCGGAGGGATGATCGCCCAGCGGATCGCCATCGGACATCCCGACCGGGTCCGGAGTCTGACCTCGATCATGTCGATGCCCAGGGTCATCCCCATGGATCTGGAGGTGGCCCTGTCGCTGCAGGCTCCTGACGTGGACCCGTCGGACCACGAAACGGTCGTGGCATCGGGAGTCGCGGCTGCCCGCCTATACGCCGGAACGGGGTTCACCTTCGACGAGGAGGGAGCCCGCCGGCAATCACTGGCCAACCTGAAGCGGGCCTGGCACCCTGATGGTGGCGTACGTCAGGCCTTCGCCGCACTGGCCGACGAGGATCGTCGCCCCGGCCTGGCAGAGGTGACGGTTCCCGCGTTGGTCATCCACGGCACCGAGGATCCGCTCGTCGTGCCTCAGGGTGGGCAGGAGACCGCCGATGCAATCCCGGGTGCCGAACTGGTGTGGATAGAGGGCATGGGGCACGAGATGCCCGAGGCGGCGTGGCCTCAGATCCTTGATCCGATCAGTGCGCTGGTTGCCCGGGCCGAGACCCTCTGACCCTTTCGGTTGGTACCTGTCGGCCTGCGGGCCGACAGGCGATCAGGGCTGGATGATGATGAGGCGGTCCTCGGTCATCTCGCGCACCGTGTAGGCGGGGCCTTCACGGGTGTTGCCCGAGTCACGGATGCCGCCATACGGCATGTGGTCGGCCCGCCACGACGGCGACTCGTTGATGAGCACACCGCCGTACTCGAGGACCTCGGTGGCCCGCAGGGCCTTGCCGATGTCGTTGGTGAACACAGCGGCCTGTAGCCCGTAGGTACTGGCGTTAGCCCTGGTCAGGGCGTCCTCGTAGTCGGTATAGGTGGCAATGCCCACCACCGGTCCAAACACCTCAATGCAACTGACCTTCATGTCATCGGTGACGTCGGCCAGAACGGTGGGGGCCAGAACGCCGTCGGTCATGGTGCCGCCACAGACCAGCGTGGCCCCGGCTGCCGTGGCTTCATCGACCCAGGCGGCGACCCGTTCGGTCTCGCCGCCGTCGATGAGCGACGACACATCGGTGGCCGGATCGGCTGGATCGCCCACGGTGAGGCTGCGGGCCTGGTCGGCCATGGCCTCGGTGAACGCAGTGGCGATATCTTCGTGCACGTAGATGCGCTGGGTGGAGATGCAGGTCTGACCGGCGAAGCCGAAGGCCGCCATCTTCAACTTGGCGGCTGCAGCAGCCACGTCGACGTCGGGTTCGATGACGATCGGCGAGTTGTTGCCGAGTTCGAGGGAAACCTTCTTGCGGGGGGCGGTAGCTCGGATGTTCCAACCCACGGGTGGCGAGCCGGTGAAGGTGATCATGGCCACGTCATCGTGTTCGACCAGATGTGCGGCAGTACGGCCCGGGCAGGTGACCACGTTCAACCAGCCCGGCGGCAGACCACAGTCCTCGAGGAGGACCTCGGCCAGCAGGAGGGCGGTCAACGGGGTAGACGAGGCCGGCTTGAGGACCACCGGGCAGCCAGCGGCGATCGCCGGTGCAATCTTGTGACACACCAGATTCAACGGAAAGTTGAACGGCGAGATGGCTCCGACCACGCCGATCGGGACCTTTTTGATGAAGCCGGTCTTGCCTTCACCAGCCGGACTGGCGTCCAGCGTCAGGGCTTCGCTGGTCATGGTCCGGGCCACGGCGGCCGAGAACCGGGCCGTGTCGACGGCCCGGGAGGCCTCGACGCGGGCAGTGCTGATGGGCTTGGCCGCCTCAGCCGAGATGCTCTGGGCGAACTCCTCCTGTCGGGCCGTAAGGGCCTCGGCCAGACGGTCCAAGATGGCGGCGCGTTCGTGGGTGGGGATCGCTCCGGCGGCCAGAGTGGCCTTTGCCGTGGCGATGGCCGCGTCGAGGTGTTCCGTCGTGCCCACCGGGACACTGCCCAGGACACGACCGTCGTAAGGCGACCGGACCTCGTCGGCCTTGTCGGCGTCGACGCGCTCGGCGCCGATGATCATCAGGTGATGTTCGCTCACGGGGAAGACCTCCGGGGACGCGCGTGTGACCGGGACAACCTACACTGATGCAGATACTTCGGACCCGAATGAATCTGATGGTGTGGGTCCGCCGGGCCCTGGGATGAGGGCGATGATGGGCGACGACGCTGGAGTGCGGTCACGGGTTTCCGTGGCTGGGGTATCGGTCTCCGTCGACCATTACGTCGGAGGGCGTCGCCTGTCGTCGCCCACCACCTTCGAGAATCGCTCCCCGTTGGACTGGTCGACGGTGCTGGCCGAGGTGTCGGCCGGTGACGCCGCCACAGCGGATGCTGCCCTGGCCGCGGCCACCGAGGCCTTCGAGGGCTGGGCTGCCCTGGGTACCGCCGGGCGGGCACCCCACCTCCGCCGTCTGGCCGACCTGATCGACGAGCGGGTGGCCGATATCGCGGCGGTTGAGTGCGTCGACATGGGGATGCGCCACGAGAGCCTCCGCAACCGGGTCATCGGCCGGGGGGCTAGAAACTTCCGGGCCTACGCCGAACTGGCCGAACAGCACGAGGAACGGGTCTGGTCGTCCAACGGCACCGCCAACCGTGTGCAGCGACTCCCTGCTGGTCCAGCGGTGGTCATCACGCCGTGGAACGCCCCGTTCATGCTGGCCACCTGGAAGCTGGCTCCCGCGCTGGCTGCCGGCAACCCGGTGGTCCTCAAGCCTGCCGAGTGGTCGCCCCTGTCGGCCAGCTTGCTGGCCGACCTAGCCGACGAGGCCGGACTGCCGTCCGGCGTACTCAACGTCGTGCAGGGCATCGGGTCCCAGATCGGTCCACCACTGACATCGGACCGGCGGGTGCGGCGCCTGTCGTTCACCGGTTCGCCGGCCACCGCCCGGGCGATCGGGACGGCTGCCGCGGCCAACATCGTGCCGTTCACCGCGGAACTGGGCGGAAAGGGCGCCCTGGTGGTGTTTGCCGACAGCGACCTGGATGCAGCGGCCCGCACGGCAGCCGGCCAGTACGACGACTCGGGCCAGGTCTGCCTGGCCGGGACCCGCCTACTCGTCGAGGCTTCGGCGGCCGACGACTTTCTGGCCCGGTTCCACGCCTACGCCGACGAGCACCTCCTCGGCGACGCCCATGACGATGCCACCACGATCACTCCGATGATCCACCCCACCCACGTGACCCGCGTCGAGGGGTTCATCGAGCGGGCGCTGGCGGCCGGCGACAAGGTGCTCCGGGGTGGGCACCGTCATGTCCCCGACGGTTGGACCGGGCGGCCCGAGGACGCCCTGTGGGTTGAGCCCACCCTTATCGCGCCGGCGTCCAATGACAGCGAGATCGTCCAACACGAGGTGTTCGGGCCCGTCCTGACCTTCCAGACGTTCGTCGACGAGGATGAGGCGATCCGGCTTGCCAACTCAACGGCCTACGGGCTGTCGGCCACTTTGTTCACCGGATCGGCCGAGCGGGCCGAGCGGGTGGGTGGCGCTCTTCGGGCGGGCACCACCTGGGTCAATTGCTTTCTGGTTCGCGACCTGACGGCGCCGTTCGGTGGCTTGGGCATCAGCGGACTGGGGCGCGAGGGTGGTGATCACGCCCTGGAGTTCCACGCCGACCTCAAGACCCTCCAGATACGTGAGGACACCACCACATGAGCGACCTGATAACCCCCCGCCGGCGAGAGCTGGTGGGCCAGATGGCAGCGCTGGGGCCGACCATCGCGGCCCGGGCCGATCAGGTCGACCGGGATGCGGCCTTTCCCTACGAGAACTACGCCGATCTCCGCGAGGCGGGCTTCCTTGCCCTGTGCATCCCTGAGGAACACGGCGGACTGGGTGCGGACTTCTCGACCTACGCCCTGGTATCCGAGGAATTGGCCAGGCACTGCGGTTCGACCGCGCTGACCTTCAACATGCACACAGCCACCATGTTGCTGATCGGCCAGATAGCCGACGACCTCTCGATGGGTGACGAGGAGCGAGTGGAGCACGACCGGCGCCGCACCGCCGTGTGGCGTGGCGTGGTCGAGGACGGCACGATCCACGCTCAGCCGTTCAGCGAGGGGCGGGCACCCGGGGAGACCGCGGGCTTCGCCACGCAGGCCGTTCCCGTCGACGGGGGCTTCCGGGTGTCGGGTCGCAAGATCTTCGCCTCGTTGTCCGAAGCCGCCGACAGTCACAACGTGACTTGCATGGTCGAAGGCGACGATCGGGTCCGGTTCCTCGGGGTACCGGCTGACGCGGAGGGCATCACCATCCAAGGCGACTGGGATCCGCTGGGCATGCGGGGCACCGTTTCCAAGAACTTGCTGTTCGACAACGTGTTCGTACGTGCCGACCAGGAGTTACTGCCGCCTGGTTGCTTCGACCAGGTGGCCACCCGCTGGCCGTACTTCTACATGACGCTGTCGTTTTCCTACCTGGGGATCCAGCGGGCGGTGCTGGACTACACGGCAGCCGCCCTGCGAGGCGACGGTGGGTCGACGGAACGCCGGGACCACCCGCAGAAGCAGAACGGGTGGGCGGAGATGCGCTTGGCGTGGGAACGGTCCCAGGCCCTGACCTACCGGGTGCTTGGCGAGGTAGGGGTGGATCCGACCGAGGACCAACTCCATCGGGCCTGGTCGGCCACGGTGACGGCCATGGAGACGGCGCCTGAGGTGGCGTCCACCGCGGTCCGGGTGTGTGGCGGCCGCTCGCTTCTGCGACCCAGCGCTCTAGAGCGGATGTATCGCGACGCCCGCTGCGGTGCCACGATGCTTCCGTGGAGCGTCGAGGTGACGCGCGATCGACTGGGCCGGGCTGGCCTCTACGACGACTGAACCGATCAGGAAGGGATGGGGGGACTGACATGAGTGTGCCGTGGCATCGGATTGAGGCGTTCTCCGACCACTTCGCCCGTTGTGCAGTGCACGCCGGCGAGACGGCCGTGGTGCTGGCCGAGGACGACAGCCGTCCTGAACTGGTCAAGGCGGCCGTGGTCGCCCTGCAACGCCTCGGTGCCGCGGTGTCGACCGTGGTGCTGCCCACGCTCCCCAACCGGGGCCCCGTCCCTATCCGCTCCACCGGAGCGTCGGTGGCTCTCGCCCACAACCCGGCGGTGCTGGCAGGACTGGCAGCTGCCGACTTCATTGCCGACTGCACTGTGGAGGGCCTGCTGCACGCTGAGGAACGCCCGGCCATCCTTTCCGACGGCGCCCGGATTCTGATGTTGTCCAACGAGCACCCGGAGGTGTTCGACCGCGTTGGCCACGATGAATCTTTGAGCGACCGGGTGGCCCATGGACGCCAACTGCTGGCCGGGGCGTCGACCATGCAGGTCACCTCCGTGGCCGGAACCGACCTCACGGTCCACCTGGCTGGAGCGGTGGTCGCTGGGTCGGACGGCACGGTCACCGAGCCGGGCGGTATCGCCCACTGGCCAGGCGGGCTGGTGCTCTGCTTTCCGGCCGCCGGCTCTACCTCGGGAACCATTGTCATGGCCCCGGGTGACGCCAACCTGACCTTCAAGGAATACGTGCGATCACCGATCACCTGCACGCTGGTGGACGATCACGTCGTGTCCGTTGACGGCGACGGGTTGGACGCCGAACTCTTCTCGTCGTACCTGGCTGCATGGGACGAACCGGAGGCCTACGCGGTCAGCCACGTGGGCTGGGGCATGAACCACGCCTGCCGGTGGGATGTCCTGCCGCTGTACGACAAGGCCGACCTGAACGGCACGGAGCTACGGGCCTTCGCCGGGAACTTCCTGTGGTCGACCGGGGCCAACGAGGTGGCCGACCGATTCTGCCGGGGCCACTTCGACCTGCCGATGCGAAACTGTACGGTGGCCCTCGACGGTGTGTCCGTAGTGGTCGACGGAACCCTGGTTCCAGATCTGACCTGAATGACTGGCCAGGCCAGGCCAGGCCTGGGCTGACGGCCGGGACCGGGTAGGTACGCGGCTCGGAGGACTGCCTCTTTGAGCTCAGGCGGTCTGGATGGTGAGGTGCTTGGTGCCGCTGATGAGGTTGGAACGCAGGCGGTCCGAGGCGTGCACGATCTCGATGTCGGTGGTGCGGGCGAGCAGTTCCTGCAGGGTGATGCGGATCTCCATGCGGGCCAACCACGCTCCCAGACAGAGATGCGGCCCGTTGCGCCCGAAGGCAACGTGGTCGTTGGGGTCCCGTCGGATGTCGAACCGGTAGGGGTCGTCGAACTTCCGCTCGTCGTAGTCAGCCGACGCCCACCACAGCACGACCTTGTCGCCCTTTCGGATGGTGCGGCCGTGGAGCCGCTGGTCACTGGTAGCGGTGCGCCGGAAGTGGGTGGTGACCGTGGTCCACCGCAGGATCTCCTCGACTGCCGTTCCCATCAGTGTCTGCTCATTTCGTAGAGCCTGCATTTGCTTGGGATGGTCTACGAGCGCCCGTAGACCTTCGGTCAACGAGTACCGGGTGGTGTCGTTGCCAGCGGCGACCAGCAGAGCGAAGAAGTTGTTGAACTCCAGATCACTAAGTGGTTCGCCGTCGGTGGTCGTCGCCAATAGTCGGGAGATCACATCGTCGTGGGGGCAGCCCCGCCGTTCAGCAGCTGCCTTTTGCGCGTAGCGGAAGACCTCCAGGCCGGCTGGGCTGCGGAAAGGGATAAGTCGGAATTCGTCGGTGTCGACCTGATCGACAACGTGGTCGGTGTACTCGGGATCGGAGTTGGACAGGAGCTGATCGCCCCATTCCACGAGTTGCTCGGCATGGTCGTCGGGGATCCCCAGAAGCCGACCCAGCATCCGCATCGGAAGCAAGCGGGCCACCTCGGCCACGAAGTCGAACTCGCCGAGGGTGAGTGCTTCATCGAGAATCTCGACTGTGAGCTCCCGGATCGGCTCCTCGTAGGACTCGACTGTCATACGTGTGAAGCCCCGGTTGACGAGCCGGCGCAACCTGGTGTGGTCGGGTGGGTCTAGCTCCATGAGGGTGCGCCGAGCCTCGGTCTCCTCAGCATCCATTTCTTCGAGACGGATGCCCTGGTAGGAGGTGAAGTCGCCCCACCGTCGGTTCAGGTCGACCACGTCGTCGTAACGAGTCACGGCCCAGAAGCCGGAGCCGTCAGCCTCGTCGACCCATGCCACCGGATCCTCATCGCGCATTCGCTGGAAGGTGGAGTACGGCGTGCCGGCCACCCAGGTGTCATGTGACGACAGGTCAACGTGGCCGTCGTCGGAGTCCGGTGTCCAGGGGTGACGGGCCACCTTCGTCTCCATGTTGCCGGTCACTATTCCCTTTCTGGGCGGAGATCGGCAAGAGTGGTGCCTCCGTTCCACGAAGCGCTCACGCTGCGCCAGTATCCGGCGATCATTTCCTTGGGAGCGAGGCGGTTGAGTTCCTCGACTGGAGATTCGAATACCCGGAGATCGACGTCGCCGGTGAATGCCGGACTGACTTCAGCGTCGTAGCCCTGCATGGTGACCAGTTCGTGCAGCGAATCGGTGCCGTCAGCCTCGATGGCCGGGAAATATCGGTGGTGGATCATTGGCAAAGCGTTCACGAAGCCGGCGTGGTCGCTGGGGCCAGTGATTGTGAATTCGGCTTCGATAAGTCGGCGCCCGTAGGCCGAGCAGGTGGCGCCGAAGTGGCCGCCAGGTTCAAGTCGAGGTCCGGCCTTGCCTACCGTGACTGGTCGGGTGACCCAGATGTCGCCCAACTTCTTGGGGTAGCCCTGCACGTGGCCACGCAACATTGCGTAGTCCTTGTCGACCCAGATATAGACGCAGCGACTGTACGTCTGGCCCTCGTAGGTGCAGCGGACGACGACGAAGCACTCCTTGTACTGGAGTCGGTCGGGATCAACGACTTCATTGAAGTCGTCGGAGCAGGACTGCCAGTCGGCCCAGATGATGGCCACCGCGCCCGGGTCGTCGTCAACCGGTGTCAACGGCTCGGGAAGTAGTTCAGCCACGGCCGCTGGGTCGGTGCGGTACTCGATGGTGAGCATGTCGCCCGAGTAGTGCCACGGAGGCGAGGGGACCAGTGAGGAGAGGCCGGTGGCCGAGCGGGGGAACGTAAAGCCTTGGAGGTTTGCCATGATGATGAGCGTATCATTTGGTCCCTAACGACTTCCATGCAAAGATGCTGCTCCCGCCAATAGCGCGGGATTGACCGATTGGGAGCTGCGGGTGGCCACGGACGGAAGCGGATCGCGAGAGACCCGGCGAATCATGCTGGACGGGTCGGTGGTCCCAGTGACAGTGGATGGCAAAGAGTTGGTGACCAGCGACGGTCGCCGAATCTCGGAGGCTGACGCCATGCACCTGCCTCCTAGCGAGCCATCCAAGATCCTCTGCGTTCACCTCAATCACGTCAGCCGGGTCGAGGAGTTCCAGGTTTCATTGCCGGCGGCGCCCACTTACTTCCAAAAGCCGACGTCCTCGTTGAACGCACATCGTGGCGAGGTGGTGCGACCCGAGCGATGCCGTTGGCTCAACTACGAGGGTGAGATCGTCATCGTCATGGGTCGACTGTGTCGCAACGTCAGCCCCGACGAGGCGGGCGACTTCATCGCTGGGTACAGCATCGGCAACGACTACGGCCTGCATGACTTCCGTGACACCGATGCTGGCTCGATGTTGCGGGTCAAGGGCTCGGACACCATGTGCCCGGTCGGTCCGGGCCTGGTCGAGGGCTGGGACTTCCGGGGCAAGGGCATCCGCACCCTGGTCAATGGCGAGGTGGCCCAGGACGGCAACACCGACGAGATGACGTGGGACATGCACTACTTGGTGGCCGACCTGGCCCGCACAATCACCCTGCTCCCAGGGGACATGATCTTCTCGGGCACGCCGGCCAACTCCCGGCCCGTGCAGCCCGGCGACGTGGTCACCGTGGAGGTTGAGGGCATCGGGGCGCTTACCAACACCATCGTGACCGGTCCAGTGCCCATCCGTGACGACTGTGGTGCCCAGCCCACCGAGTCCGAAGAGGTCCTATCGACCGCCCTCGGTGGCGACTGGGAGTTCCGTGGTATCCGCTCTCCAGAGCGCTGAAGTGGTGGCAACGACTGGCTAGTGCACATTTAGATTTTGTATGTAAATATGGCGCCGTCGTTGCAAACCCGCTCGACGCGACAGGTCAGGAGCATCAGTAGGCCGCTCGGTTGACCGTCGTTTACTCCCGAATGATTTACCCGAATGATTTACCCGAATGATTTAGATGCAAGGATTCTGAAGTACTAACTGGTCTCTAATTGAGTTCCATCCGGAGGGGTGACCCGATATGAAAACGAAATTCACGATGGCTTTGCTAACAGTCTTGGCAGTCACAGCTGCGTCCTGCGGGAGCAGTAGTGACGAGGCGTCGGAGCCACAGACAACAGCTGCCCCGGCAACAACAACTGCCCCGGCAACAACAGCTGCCCCTGCGACTACCGCTGCATCAGGAGACGGCTCAGCAGCGGCGATGTCGGGTCTAGATGTGGACGCGGTCTTGGCGGCGGACCTTTCGGATTGCGCCGATGCACCGTCGGGTGACCCGATCCGCGTGGGAATGGCGATGGACTTCTCCGACGTTGTGGGGTTCGTGGATATCCCGGGCTCGAAGGTCGTGCCGTATGTGGCGGAGCTGATCAACTGCGCAGGCGGCATCAACGGAAGCCCAGTGGAGGTCCGCGTGGCTGAGGTTGGTGACGACGCTGCGTTGGCTACCCAGGAGCTGCTGGACTGGGGCGCCCATTTCCTTATTGGCCCACCGTTCGCGGACTTCGCGTTGCCGATTTTGCAGACGACCGGTGGTCAGGTGCCGTTGTTCGTAGCGGCGTCGACGGAGCCGACGTTGGCTGATGCGTCGATCAACTCGTACCTAGTGACGTTTGACGACTACGGGATGTCAGAGGCGGCAGCGCGTTGGGCGCTGGACCAGGGCATCACGCGGGCCATCGTGTTCACCGAGGGTGAGGGGATCCCCTATACGGGCGTGAACCCGGATGCGTT